>CALILB010000350.1 GCA_938016625.1 uncultured bacterium
GAAAAACCCGTGACCCGCCGGGTGGCCGAGGCCTCCTGCCGGGTGCAGCTCTCCGCCGAGACACTGGTCAGGCTGTCCAATCTGCCCAAAGGGGATGCCTTTGCGGTGGCGCGGCTGGCCGGTATCCAGGCGGCAAAGCGGACCGGCGAGTGGATTCCGTTGGCTCACCCGCTGACCCTCGATCAGGTCGAAGTCCAGCTGGCCCCGGCGGCCGACGGAGTCGAGATCAAGAGCAGGGTCACCGTGACGGCCCGCACCGGAGCCGAGATGGAGGCCATGGTGGCCTGCAGTGCGACGGCGTTGGCGCTCTACGACATGGTCAAGTCGCTGGAGCGAGGAGTAGTGATCACCGATCTGCATCTGGACAGCAAGAGCGGTGGTCGCAGTGGCGAGTATCGGCGTTCCGGATGATAGCCACCGGCCTCGATCAACTACTGGCAGAAACGGGAAGTCTCGAGGGTCGCCGCTATGGTGTGCTGGCCCATAGCGCCGCCGTCAGCGCCGACCTGCTCCCCATCCATCTGGCCCTGCTCGCGGCCGGAGCCGAGACACCACGGCTGCTGGTGGGTCCCGAACACGGCTTCTATGGTGTCGAGCAGGACATGGTGGCGGCCGCCGACCGCGAGGACCCGCTCACCGGACTGCCGGTCGTCTCGCTCTACGGTGACACACCGGAGTCGCTACGGCCCGACCCGGAGCTGTTTGCCGAGCTCGATCTGCTGATCATCGATCTCCAGGACGTGGGTACCCGTTACTACACCTATGCCGCCACCGGGGTGTGGGCGGCGGAGGTGGCCCTGGCTGCCGGCTGCGAGGTCTGGGTGCTGGATCGACCCAACCCGCTGGGTGGGCTCCGGATCGAGGGCAATCTGCCGCGGCCCGGCTTCGACTCTTTTGTCGGCGCTTTCGAGCTGCCGGTGCGCCACGGTCTGACCCTCGGTGAGCTGGTGCTGCTCGAATCCCGGCGCCGTGGCTGGGAGGCACCACCACGGGTCTGGATGATGAAAGGCTGGCGGCGGCAGATGCTGTGGTCCGACACCGGCCGGCCGTGGATGGCCCCGTCACCAAATCTGCCGACCGTCGAGTCGACACTGGTCTACCCGGGTGGCTGTCTCATCGAAGCCACCCAGCTTTCCGAGGGTCGCGGCACGACACGGCCCTTTCAGCTGATCGGGGCGCCCGGGATCGATCCGCGAGCCCTGGCCACCGAGCTCGACCGAGTAGACCTGGCCGGTATCCGCTTTGTGCCCACCTATTTTCGACCCCAGTACCAGAAGCATGCCGGCGAGACCTGCGGTGGGGTCCATGTCCAGGTGATCGATCCAGGAGAGTTCCGACCGTATCGTGCGGGGGTCGTGCTGCTGGCCGCCGCCCGACGGCTGGCGCCCACCGCCGCCGCCTGGCGGGCCGAGGCCTACGAGTTTGTCGCCGACCGCCCCGCCATCGATCTGCTGGTCGGCGACGATGCGCTGCGGTTACGGCTCGAAGCCGGCGAGGACCCGGGCGACTGGGTGGCCTCCTGGGGTGCCGACGAAGAGGCCTTTCGGGCCGAGCGCCGGGAGATACTCCTCTATCCGGAGGGGGACGAAGGGTGAAAAGACCCCATTTGCTGAGGGTAAGCCGCGGAGCAGAGTCATTCGGGGCGCTCGTCGCGGCGGCGAAGACCGAGGGTCTGCGTATCGGCTGGCTGCAGCTCGAGGCTGCGCCCGCACCCGAGCCGCTGGCCGAAGCGGCCGCACAGGGTGTGCTGCGTGCGGTGGCGGTAGGGGCGGGGAGGACTGTCGCCGTCAAACCGGTCCCGGGTGAGCCGGTACTCGAAGATCTTCTGCGCGAACACTTTCTTGGCTGTCGTCTGGTTCTGGTTGCCGGCGAGCTCGAGCTGCCACGGCTCGAGCCCGATGGCGAGAGCTGGATCGTCACACAGAGTGACGGGTCGACACGACAGCTGACAACGGCCGAGCTCGTCGCCCACTTGCGCAAACCCAGGCCGTTTGGAGTGGGAGAATAGAACCGTGAGCAACGAGGAGATTCGCTTCTTTCTACCCGGTCCCACCTATGTGACCGAAGACGTGCGGCGGGCGATGACCGGTCCGATGATCGGTCACCGCTCGGCGGTCTGCAAAGAGCTCTACAGCTCGCTCACACCCCGCTTGCAGCAGGTAACGCGGACGGCAGGCGACGTGATGCTCGCCACCTCGAGCGCCACGCTGGTGATGGAGAGCGCCATTCTCTCCACCGTACAGACCGATGTGCTCAACCTGGTCTGTGGCGCCTTTTCCGAGCGCTGGCACGCCATCAGCAAGATGGTCGGGCGGCAGGCCGACCGGGTCTCGGTTCCCTGGGGCGAGGCGGTGGATCCCGAGCTGGTGAGAAGCGCGCTCCGCCGCAAGCGCTACGAAGCGGTGACCCTGGCCCACAACGAGACCTCGACCGGGGTCATCAACCCGCTGCGTGAGATCGCCAAGGTGGTGCACGAGGAGAGCGATGCCCTGGTGCTGGTGGATACCGTCTCCTCGCTGGCGGGGGCGCCGGTGGAAGTGGACGAGTGGCGGTTGGATGTCGTGTTGGCCAGCTCGCAGAAGGCGCTGGCGGTGCCACCCGGGCTGACCGTCTTCACGCTCTCCGAGCGCGCCGCGAAACAGGCCGCCGGTGTGGACAACCGGGGCTTCTACACCGACCTGATCCGCTATCGGGACAAACACCGCGCCGCGGGCACCATCACCACTCCGGCCGTATCCATCCTCTATGCCCTCGACCGACAGCTCGATCGGATTGTGGAAGAGGGGATGGAAGCGAGGTGGGAGCGGCATCGAGAGCTGCAGCGGCTCACCGCCGGCTGGGCCGAGGCCCATGGATTTGTCTACGCCTCGGCCGAAGGCGCCCGCTCACCGACCATCAGCTGTCTCAAACCCCCGGCGGACACCGCCTCCCCCGACCTGGTCCAGGCCCTGGCCAAAAAGGGCTTCACCATCGGTGGGGGATACGGCGAGTGGAAGCCGACCACCCTGCGTATCGGACACA
>CALILB010000351.1 GCA_938016625.1 uncultured bacterium
CGGCGAGCCGGGTCTCCACCAACTCCTTGAGGCGGTTGACCTCCTGGCCGTAGTCACGCCGCTCGGCGGGCTCGATCTCCTTGAGCCGGCCCAGAAGCCCGCGGACGATGCCCTGTTTGCGCCCGATCCAACGCAGGCGCAGAGCCTCCCACGACTCGCGGTTGTCGACACCGCGAGCCTCCTCCTCGAATTTGCTGAATTGCTCGGCTAGATCAGTCCGAGCGGAACCGGAGGATTCGTGCTCGGAGGGCACGGCTCAAGAGCTCGCGCTGGTTGTAGGCTCCAGGGCCTTTTGCGCCACCTTGGCCACCTCGGCAAAACCGTCCGGATCATGGACCGCCATGTCGGCCAGCATCTTGCGATTGATCTCGCTGCCGGCCTCCTTGAGACCATGGATCAGACGGCTGTAATTCAACCCATGGAGGTGGGCTGCGGCGTTGATGCGGACGATCCACAGGGCGCGAAAGTTGCGCTTCTTCTGCCGCCGATCACGATAGGCGAAAGAGAGCGAGCGATCGACCGCCTGTTTGGCGATGCGGTGGGCCCGCGACTTGGTGCCGTAGTAGCCCTTCGCCTGTTTGAGGATTTTTTTGCGTCTTTGAGCTCTTCGTTTACCACGTGTTACTCGTGCCATTTTCTAGAACCTCGTTTCAGGCTCCCGCTTTGGGGAGCTTCGGGTCCCGGTGTCAGGACCCGGCAATCGGCCCCGGTGGACAGGTTCGATCCACAGGCAGCCGGTGGGTGATTTATCCGGGGCCGAGCCCCGGTAGGGAGTGCTCGACTAACCCGAGATCATCGTCTTGATGTCGCGGGCAAACTTGCCGACCACGTCAGTGGACTGACGCAGTCTGCGCTTCCTCTTGGTCGTCTTATGGGTGAGGATGTGACTCTTCATCGAGCGGCGACGTCTCACCTTGCCGCCCCCGGTTATGGTGAAGCGCTTTGCGGCGCCACGATGTGTCTTTTGTTTGGGCACTTCTTTGTCTCCTCGATGATTCTCGCCTGGGCGAGACAGACCGCGTATTCTACACCAAGAACGCTCTTTCCGGCAGACCGGCGGCTAAAGCTCCCGGCTGCGGCTGGCGACCAGCTGGTTGAAGCCGGGGAGAAATTCGGCCACGGCCTGCCCCCCGCGGTCCTCACCGGTCCGCAGGCGGACGGCCACCTGGCCCGCCTCCTGCTCGCGCGCCCCGACCACCAGCATGTAGGGCACCTTCTGCAGCTGGGCATCGCGGATACGGTAGCCCAGCTTCTCGTTACGCCCATCGAGCTGCACCCGCACACCGGCCTCCCGGAGCTGCTCACGGACGGTCTCGCCATATTCCAGAAACTTCTCCGACACCGGCAGCACGACGGCTTGAACCGGTGCCAGCCAGAGGGGAAACGCCCCACCGGTGTGCTCGATCAGGATGCCGATAAAGCGCTCCAACGACCCCAGCATCGCCCGGTGGATCATCACCGGTTGGTGCTCGGCCCCGTCGGCGCCGATGTACTCGAGCCCAAAACGCTCGGGCATCGAGTAGTCGAGTTGCACAGTACCCAGCTGCCACTGCCGACCCAGGGCGTCGTTGACCTGGAAGTCGATCTTGGGACCGTAGAAGGCCCCCTCACCCGGGTGGATGGTGTAGTCGATGTCGGCGTTGCCGAGGGAGGACTTGAGCGCCTCTTCGGATTTGGCCCACATCTCGGCGGTACCGAGAGACTTTGCGGGCCGCGTGGAGAGCTCGATCTCTATGGCCGCGAAGCCAAAGGTGTCGTAGATCTCCATGATGGTGCTGATCATGGCCAGCACCTCGGCCTCGATCTGTTCTTCGGTGCAAAAGACGTGGGCGTCGTCCTGGGCAAAGCTCCGCACCCGGGTCAGGCCCGAGGTCACACCGCTCCGCTCATAGCGGTGCAAGCGACCGAAGTCGGAGTAGCGGACCGGCAGATCGCGGTAGGAGCGCAGCCGGGTCTTGTAGATCAGGCAGTGGGTCGGGCAGTTCATCGGCTTGACCGCAAACTCGCGCTCGTCCACCTCGGAGAAGAACATCGCCTCCCGGTAGTTGTCGTAGTGCCCGGAGAGATGCCACAGATCCACATCCAGGATCTGGGGGGTGATGACCTCCTCGAAGCCGCGCCGGCCCTGGAGCTCGCGGATGTAGTCGACCAGGGTGTTGTAGATCTCCGCCCCTTTGGGGTGAAAGAGCGGGCTGGCCGGCGCGTGCTCGTTGAAGCTGAAGAGATCCAGGTCGACACCCAGCCGACGGTGATCCCGGGCTTTCGCCTGCTCGACCTGTTCCAGGTAGCTGGCGAGCTCCTCTTTCTTGGCAAAGGCGGTGCCGTAGATGCGCTGCAGCATCTCGTTGGTCTCGTCGCCCCGCCAGTAGACACCGGAGGCTTCGAGCAGCTTGACCGCCCCGATCTGCGACGACCGCTGGACGTGCGGGCCGCGACAGAGATCGGTAAACGAGCCGTCGCGATAGATGGTGATCGAATCCCCCTCGGGGATGTCCTTGAGACGCTCGACCTTGAGGTTCTCGCCCATCTCCGCAAAGAGCTCGGCTGCCTCCTCACGCGAGAGCTCGGTCCTCTCGAAGGCGCTGTCTTCGGCCAGGATCTCCTCCATCTTGGCCTCGATCTGCTCTAGATCCTCCGGTGTAAAAGCACGCGGGAAGCGGAAGTCGTATTGGAACTTCTCCGAGTGGTCCTGGCGACCGACGTCGATCTCCACCTCGGGCCACAGCCTTTTGACCGCGTCGGCCATGACGTGCTCAGCGCTATGGCGGATGAAGTGTCCGGCCTCCGGATCCTTGGCGGTGAAAATGCGAAAAGCGCCGCCGTGGTCGAGGGGATGACGCAGATCGACCAGCCCACCATCGATCTCGGCGCCGATGGCGTCTTTGGCCAGCCGCGGACCGATGCCGGCAGCCACTTCGAGCGGTGTGGTTCCCACCGCCACCTCGCGGGCCGAGCCGTCGGGGAGGGTAAGGGTGAGGTTCTCGCTATCTTGCGACATGGTCATCGTCCAAACACAAAAGATGCCTGTTTCGGCACCACCGGTCTATTCTCGGCGGAAGCGTTAGTGGCTGCTACGAGAAGTGGTAGGCGCTAGCGGACTCGAACCGCTGACCTCTACCGTGTGAAGGTAGCGCTCTAACCAGCTGAGCTAAGCGCCTCCGATCGACCGGGGCCCGGATTGTCCATGACCCCCCGGCATAATGCCGCGATCGACCACTATCTCGAGCCGTACTCGAGCTTCGCATCCTCGACATACTGTCAAGTATGCCTCCGGTGCTCAGCCCTACGTGCGGCCCGATCTAGCGGCCGCTTGCAACATTCTGCTCGCGCGGTCATGGACAACCCAGGCCGAGGGCGGGATTGGTAGGCCCGAGCGGACTTGAACCGCTGACCTCTACGATGTCAACGTAGCGCTCTAACCAGCTGAGCTACGGGCCTGATTTCAAACAACTTCTGCGCTCTGAATCCCGCC
>CALILB010000352.1 GCA_938016625.1 uncultured bacterium
GCGAGCCGCTGCGGATGGCTGACGTCATCGGCATCCTGGCGCGCGATCCAACGCGCACGGGCCCGTTGAATGCCAAAGTCGAGTGTGGGCGCCAGACCCTGGTGATCACGCACAAAGACCCGTACCCGGGGATCCTTGTATGAACGGATGATCTCGAGCGATCGGTCGGTGCTGCCGTCGTCGACGACGATCAGCTCGAAACTCCGAAATGTCTGGGACAGAATGCTGTCTATCGACTCGACTAGATAGCGCTCGCCGTTCCACACCGGCAGCACCACCGAGATCAGAGGCTTGGATGGGACCATTCCCGGGTCAATCCCTGGATTTGGGGATTCTAGACCGTATTGTCCCCTGGCTGCAGCAAATACCAGAGCCGACACCGGCTGCGTTGTATAGTTGATGCCTTCACCTCAACCTGACCGGAGGAACCCAATGGGAGAAGACCACCGGAAGAAGAGTAAGAAGGAACAGGGAGCAAGCGGTGTCAGCCGCCGCGACTTCCTCACCGGCGCCGGAGTGGGTGCAGTGGGTCTGGCCGCAGGCGGAGCTGCAGGCGCCGCTCCCGCGGCCGCCGAGACCGGAGCCCAGGTGGTGGCGGCCGGGGACATGGTGCCGGTGGCCCTCACCATCAACGGCCAACGACACCGGCTCTTGGTGGAGCCGCGCTGGTCGCTGCTCCACGTGCTGCGCCACGAGCTCGCGCTCACCGGCAGCAAGGAGGGCTGCGACCGGGGTGAATGCGGCGCCTGCACGGTGCTCCTGGACGACGTACCTCGCTACGCCTGCATGACCCTGGCCCTCGAAGCCGAAGGTGTCGAGATCACCACCATCGAGGGGCTCATGGATGGCGAAGAGCTGGGCGCCGTCCAGCAGGCCTTCAAGGAGAAGGACGCCTTCCAGTGCGGCTACTGCACACCCGGGCAGGTGATGGCCGTCGAAGGGCTGTTGCGCGCCAATCCCCAGCCCGATCTCGAGGAGATCCGGCTGGGTGTAAGCGGCAATCTGTGTCGCTGCGGCACCTACCCCAACATCTTCAAGGCGGCTCGCCGGGCTGGCGAGCTGAAAAGGGGCTAGATCATGAGAGACGCCCTCTACTACGTCAACGGTCCGGTCCCCGAGACACCGGAGCCCAAGCAGAAACAGAACAAATGGAAGAAGACCAAGGTGGTCGGCCAGCCGATCCCGCGCGTCGACGCCTACGATCGGCTGAGCGGCTCGGCGATCTATCCTTCGGATGTCACTCTGCCGGGCATGCTCCACGGCGCGATGTTGCGCTGCCCTCATGCCCACGCCCGGGTGACGAGCATCGATACCAGCAAGGCGGAGAAGATGCCGGGAGTGCGTTCGGTCATCACCGACAAGACACCCGGCACCGACATTCCCTTCTACACCGACGGCGAAGGCAACACTGTCGCGCGCCTGTTCGATCCTCACTGCCGCTTCGAAGGGGAGGTGGTGGCGGCAGTGGCCGCCGAGACCCCCTACCAGGCACGCGACGCCTTGCGGGCCATCGAGGTGGGTTACGAGGTTCTACCCTTTGTGGTCGACTTCGAGAAGGCTCTCGACCCGGGCGCCCCCGAGGTGCGCGACGGCGGCAACCGGGCCACCGAAGAGCAGGTCTACGAGCGGGGCGATCTCGAGCAAGGCTTCAGCGAGGCCGATCTGGTGTTGGAGGAGACCTATCGCACGGCCTGCGAGATCCACACCCCGATGGAGCTCCACGGCTGCGTCGCCCGCTGGGACGGCAACAAGCTCACAGTTTGGGAGTCCACCCAGGGGGTCTTCTCGGTGCAGGGCTTCCTCTCCAGGATGCTGGATCTGCCGCTCAGCAACATCCGGGTCATCGGTCACTACATGGGTGGCGGCTTTGGCAGCAAGCTCTGGCCGGGCAAGTACTCGGTCATCGCCGCGCTGCTGGCCAAGAAGACCGCGCGACCCGTCAAGGTCTTTCTCACCCGTGAGGAGACGCTGCACTGTATCGGTAACCGCCCGGCCAACCGGATGCGGATAAAGGTGGGTGCCAAGCAAGACGGGACTCTGACCGCGATCGAGTTCGACGCGCTGGGCTCGGGCGGCGCCTACTCCACCGGTGGCACCGGTATCGTCGACTGGCAGATCAAGGATCTCTACCTCTGCCCCAACGTCAAGACGATCAAGAACAACGTCTTTATCAACGCCAACGAGCAACGACCGATGCGGGCTCCCGGCCATCCCCAGGGCTCCTGGGCCCTCGAGCAGATCCTCGACACCCTGGCCGAGAAGCTCGATATGGATCCGGTCGACCTCCGGGTCAAGAACGTGCCCGAGGTCTGCCAGGGCCGTGACAACATCCCCTACACCTCCACCGGCTTCAAAGACTGTCTGGAGAAAGGCGCCAAAGAGTTCGGCTGGGAAGCCGCCCGCGCCAAGAAACCGGCGGACGGACATCGGGTTCGTGGTGTCGGCATGGGGGGTGCCACCTGGATCGCCGGCGCCGGCGGTCCCCCCTCGACCGCCATCGTCACCTACTTTCTCGACGGCTCGGTCAAGCTCAACATGGGTGCCAGCGATATCGGCACCGGCACCAAGACCGTCATGGCGATGGTGGTGGCCGAGGAGCTGGGAGTCGACCTCGACTTGATCACGATCGAGAACGCCGACACCGGCACCACCCAGTTCGCCACCGGCAGCGGCGGCAGCAAGACCGTACCCACCGAATCACCCGCGGTGCGGGCCGCCGCCATCGACTGCCGAGAGCAGCTGTTGGCCATGGCAGGCAAGCACCTGGAGGTCTCGAGCGAAGAGCTCGAGCTTCGGGGCAAGGAGGTGGTATCCACCAGTGATCCCGGCAAGAGGGTCGCCGTCGGCGAGATCCCCGATTTTCGTCGTGCGCGCACCCTCACCGGCATCGGCTACCGTGGTCCCAACCCCGAGGGGAAGGCCACCAGTCCTTTTGCCGCGCAGTTTTGCGAGGTGGAAGTGAACACCCTCACCGGCGAAGTCGAGGTGCTGCGATTCCTGGGTGCCCACGACTCCGGACGGGTGATGAGCCGCCTGAGCTACGACAATCAGGTCTACGGCGGCATCGTCATGGGCATCGGATTCGGTTTGACCGAGCGCCGCGTCCTGGATCGAAAGCAGACTGGCAAGATGGTCAACAGAAACTGGCATGACTACAAGATCCCGACGGCGATGGACGTGCCGGCTGATATCGAATCCCTTCCCATCGAAATTCGGGACCTGGAGTGCAACACGACCGGCGCCAAGGGTTTGGGCGAGCCGGTGACCATCCCGACCGCAGCGGCCATCGCCAATGCCGTCTACCACGCTACCGGCGTCCGTGTGACAGAGGCGCCGATCACTCCCACCAGAGTCGTCGAGCTACTGGCGGCCCACGACCAGAGGAGGGCCTGATCCATGCTGCCGAACTTCGCCTACATTCGTGCTCGCTCCAAGCAGGAGGCTCTCGACAACCTGACCGCCGAAGGGGCGCATGTCCATGCCGGCGGGACCGACCTGCTGGGCTGTGCGCGCGATGAGATCTTCACGGTCGAGAAGCTGGTCAGCATCAGCCGACTCGACGAGCTCAAGGGAATCAGCAGGACCGCGGATGGAGGGCTCCGGATCGGGGCTCTCACCACGATCGCCGAGATCGCCAGCAACTCCCTGGTACGAGAGGGTTATCCAGGCTTGGCCCAGGCGGCAGGAGACGTAGCCAGTCCGCAGCTCCGGAACCAGGGTACC
>CALILB010000353.1 GCA_938016625.1 uncultured bacterium
AGTAGAAATGCCCTCTTCGATTTCGCCGTCGAGTGGGCCAACGATCACCCGGTCGACAACGAGGCCTGGGAGCCGCCTGCCGAGCTGCTGGATTCATTCTCGGCCTGGCTGGCCGAAAACGAGTTGGCGACCGGGGAAGAGATCGCGGAAGGCCTGGAAGAGGCCGAGACCCGGGATTTCGTCGAGCGCCGGATCCACGCCGAGATATTCAATTCGGCGTTTGGTCTCGAGAGTCGACACCAGGTGCTGGCCCACGGCGATCCGGTGATCCAGGAGGCTCTGACTCTCTTTGACCAGGCTACCGAGCTGCTGGCGCAACGCCAGAAGCTGGAAGATGAAGAAGAGCGTGCCGAGACCGGCGACGACGAACGCCGGGCCGCGGCGGTCGGGGTCGGTAATTAGCCGCTTGTCGCGGCGCTCAGACCCCTGAGGTGGATATCCACCAGTCTCGGTAGGGCTGTCAGGTCGTACCCCCCCTCCAGCACCGACAACACCCGTCCCCCACACACCTCGGCCGCCAGACCGGCCAGCCGCCGGCTCCAGTCGTCATAGGCGTCGGCGGTGACCCGCATGCCTCCCACCGGGTCGTTCTGCCAGGCGTCGAACCCCGCTGACAGCATCAGTACCTCGGGGGCAAACGCCGCCAGTGCCGGCAGGACCTCGGCTTCGAGAGCGGCGGCAAAGCCTACGTCACCGGTGCCGGCCGGCAGCGGTACGTTGACCGTTGCGCCCTCGCCCGGGCCCCGTCCCCGCTCATCGGCAGCCCCGGTGCCGGGGTAGAACGGATACTGGTGTGTGCTCACATAGAGCACGTCGGCCCGCTCCTCGAACAGGTGCTGGGTCCCGTTACCGTGGTGGACGTCGAAATCGAAGATCGCCACCCGACCCAGACCCTGTTTGTCGATCAGATGGGCGGCGGCCACGGCGATGTTGTTCAAATAGCAGAAACCCATGGCGGTGCCGTGCTCGGCATGGTGCCCGGGTGGGCGGACCGCGGCCAGCGCCTTGCGATCCGACCCGCCCATGACCCACTCCGCCGCCGTCAGCGTGGTCTCGACCGCCGCCACCGAAGCCTCGTAGGTCCCCTCCGACAGCGGGTTGTCGGCCGAGTCGATGAGCCCGTCACCACGCTCCACCGCCCGGCGGAGCCGCTCCACATAGGCGGGCTCGTGTACAAGTCGGATTCGCTCTTCCACCTCGGGGAAGGCCACGCTGTCGACGATCTCGTGGCCTTCCCCAGCGAGGTGTTCGACGATGGCCTCCAGCCTCTCGGAGCGTTCCGGATAGCCGGCTGGCGAACGGTGCAAAAGGCACCGCTGATCGGTAAAGACTCGTGTCGTCATCGGCCGATCATAGCCGAAGACCGAGCCTCGGTTAGCGTCGGGGCAACGCCACCCCGGCCCTCGACAACCGCTGCCGCAACCGAAAGATCAAGGAGTCGACGCTGGTGGGACGGAGACCGCCCCCCAATCGCTCCGAGATCTCGCGGCTGCTCAGACCCTCGAACAGCGCGAGATGGAGCACCGTCAGGTCGCGTCGGGGCGATCGCGTCCCCACCGCGGCCCGGCAACGCCCGAGAAACACCTGCCACCGCTCTCGTCTGAGCAGCCTCTCCTCGGGGGTGGGGTGCGGATCGACGGCTCTCGCCAACGGATCGAACCAGGGATCCGACCTGAAGTGGACCATACGGTGCCGCCCCCTCTTGGCAGCCCCCACCGCCCGCAGATGGTCGATGGTCACGCTCTCGGCAATTCTGGCGAGGTAGGCCCCCACCGCGCGGTCACCACCACCCCGGCACCTTCGCAACGTCCTGCCGCTCTCCTCCAGCAGACGGCAATAGACATTCTGCAGCAGATCCTCCTGTTCCTCGCGGGCGGCCATCGCTCCGGCCCGGCGCAGAGCCCGCCGAATCCCGGCCGTCAGACGGTGACGGTAGCGTTCGACAAACTCCTCCCAGTCCTCCGCCTCTCCGGCCAACGCACATCGATTGAGCAGCTCATGAGCTCCTCCACGGTTCATTGCTTCCTCCTTTCCACGGTTTCGTGGAGAGGAGGTGCAACTCCAATCGATGTGGCTAAACGAACAGCGCCGCGTCTCGGAGACGAGACGCGGCAGAGGTAGGAGACGTTAGCTTAGCACGGAGTACGGCCGACCTGCTAGCGGAGCTTCTCTTCGACAAAGTCGACGTGCTTGCGGATCTTGGGGTCGTACTTCTTGAGCGTCAGCTTGCCGGTGGCGAGCTTCTTGTTCTTGGTGGTGGTGTAGAAGTACCCGGTTCCGGCGCTCGAGACGAGCTTGATCTTTTCTCGCATGATTCTCTACTCCCAAAAGATTTCAGATTGGCGGGGCCGACGAGACTCGAACTCGCGACCTCCGGCGTGACAGGCCGGCGTTCTAACCAACTGAACTACGACCCCGCACTGAAATCGGCGCCAGAGCGACAGGAGCGACTCGATGGTGGGAGGTGAGGGATTTGAACCCACGACCCCCTGCGTGTAAGGCAGGTGCTCTTCCACTGAGCTAACCTCCCTCACCCCGGCGACCGGTCATACTACGCAAGGGAGCACTGGAAGTCAACGATTC
>CALILB010000354.1 GCA_938016625.1 uncultured bacterium
GTGGCGGTTTGGAGAGCCAGACCGGACAGGCTGATATTGATGACCTGGGCATCGACGGAGTAGGCGAAGCTGCCCTTCAGGTCCTCCGTTGGAAATCGCCGGTGGCGGCGCTCCTTGTCCCATCCAGCCATAGAAGAGGGAGTTTACAACGACACGTGCCCAGGCAAACAGTCAAGCACTGATAAACCCTTTCTTGCCAAAAGTTGAGTGACAACTTATCCTAAGGGCCTGTGCCCACCTGCAGGTGTGACAGGTCATGAGCATTACGGGCAACCTTCGCACGTTGGAGCTTTCAGAGCTCTTGCAGTGGCTTGCCCAGGGGAAGAAGACCGGAACCCTGGTTGTCGAGCAGCAAGATCTGGAAAAGTGCATCTATTTTCAAAATGGGCGCATAATCTCCTCGTCCTCGAACGACCCCGAGGAACATCTCGGAACATTCCTGATCGAGCGCGGCTATATCGACGAGCCGACGCTCGAGCACGCCATGAAGCTGCAGGAGGCGACGCAGATCCTTCTCGGCAAGGTTCTGGTCACACTCGACTCGATATCCGAGGACGATCTGGAGAAGATCCTGCGCCTGAAAACCGAGGAGAGTGTCTACGAGCTGTTTACATGGGACGAAGGCGACTTCCGGTTTGTCAAGGACGAGATGCCCGACGCCGCCATGGTTCCGGTCTCTCTCGAAGTAACCAACATCGTCATGGAGGGCATGCGCCGGATCGACGAGTCGAATCACGGGGGGATACCGACTGTCGACGATCTGGCCTCTCGCCAAGCGCAAGACCTCGAAGCGGAAGGTGTACCGAGCCTGGTGGTGGAGCTCCAGCCGATCGATCCGGATGACGAGAACATCGAGCCGCATCTCCTGCTGGCCGAAGAAGAAGATGCCGGCGCGAGTGACGAGACCGGAAGCGAGGAAGACTCCGGCGAGCTCGGCGGCTCACCCGAGATCCGCGGGTACTACCAGACGCTACCCCAGGGAAAGCCGCAGAAGATAGCGATCTTTGGGGGCGCGGCAGCCCTGCTGGTCGTCATCGCTCTGCTGATCGCTTGGATCTTCAGACCGCAGCCCGAGCCGGCAGCGGCCGATATCGCCGACGCCGTCGCCACCGAGGTGTCACCGCCTCCCTTCACCGTGGTGCCGGCGACACCCGATCTGGATGCGCTCTTGCCACCCGAGGCGGGAGTCGATCTCCAGACCGCGACCGAGCCCGAACCCGTGGTCGAGCCGGAACCCGACCCCGTACCGACACCCGAGGAGATCGAGCAACGCGTCCAGCGCTTGGCCGACGCCCAGAGCGCCGAGATCGAAGAGAGTCTCAAGACCGAATACGAGGACGAGTTGGTGAGTTTGCGCCGGCAGCTCGCGCTGGCGCGGCAGGCGGCGCTAGAGCGTGAGCGGGCACTCCAGGCGCAGGCGACCCGCGAGGAACCGGAACCGACGGCGACCACGCAGACCGCACCCCCGGCTGGAGGGACAAACAGTGGCGGATTGTCGACGGCAACGCCACAAGCGACGGTCGCGCAAACGGTCCCGAGCCGTCCACCGGAGACGACGACCTCTTCACCATCCAACCCAACTTCTCAGATCGAGCGTTCTCCGACGGCGAGCCCAACCACCGAGGCCGCGCCGCCTCCTACACCCGAGCCCGTGGTGCCCGAGGTCAAACTCGGCGACCTGGTCAACCCCGGACCGGGGGTCACCCCCCCGAAGCTGGTACGGGGTCCGCTACCTCGCTATCCACCGATCGCACAGCGGATGAAGCGGGAGGCCGATGTCAGGGTGAGTCTCCTCGTGGACGAGAACGGCAGGGTGATCGAGGCCCACAGTATCGGCTCGAAGGCCGGAATGGGCTTCGAGCAGGCCGCCGTCGATGCGGCCAGAAAGACCACCTGGTCACCGGCCGACAAGAACGGCATCAAGGTCAAGATGCGGCTGGAGCTGACGATCGAGTTCCGACTCTGATCCTCTCGGATCTCCCCCCAACCCGCAGTCTCCTACCACCCGATCCCTGTTTTTTGGGGTCATCAGTCCCAAAAAGAGGTATTAAGATGGGAATAAGGACCAAAATATTAGTGTTCTCTACTTAGGAATGAGCAAAGATTCCGGAAAGTTGCCATTATCTTAGTTTGTTACACTCAAGTATTTGGCATTACCCGGAGGAATGACAGATCTACCAATAAGGAGAGTAGAGATGAAGACTGGACTGATTCGCTGGTCGCCCCAGACCGACCTTTTCCGCAGCCGCCTCGATCGTATTTTCGATCAGGCCTTCAACGAGTTCGTGGCCCCCGAGTCCCGCTCGGGTGTGGCCTCCACTCTCGACTGGATGCCCGCCGTGGACATCAGGGAGACCGATGACGCGCTGACCCTCTTTGCCGAGATCCCCGGGTTGAGCAAGGACGACGTCTCGATCACGCTCGAGAAGAACGTCCTGACCATCAGTGGCGAGCGCAAGTTCGAGAAGGATGTCGAGAAGGAGAACTACCACCGCATCGAGCGGGCCTACGGCAGCTTTAGCCGGTCCTTCAGTCTCCCGGCCAACGTCAAAACCGAGAACGTCGACGCGCTGTTTGTCGATGGTGTTCTCACCGTCACCCTGCCGAAGAGCGAAGAGGCCAAACCGCGTCAGATCGAGATCAAGTAAAAACGCGAGAGCGTCTGCTGTGAGCCCCATCCTCCGGATGGGGCTTTTTTTCGTCTAGGTGAACCAGAGCTTGAGGGCAAACAGGACAACGGTCACGGTCACCACACCACGGACCCAACGGTGTCCTTTGAGAATCGTCAGCCGCGCACCAATCAGCCCACCCAGCAGAGTCCCCGCGGCCAGGGTGCCGCCCATCAACCAGTCCACCCTGCCGTTTATCGCGAACAGAGTAAGAGCCAACACCGTAAAGCAAAGAACGGTGAGCACCTTGACCGCATTGCCGCGTACGAGATCTAGACCCGCCAGGGTGGTCGCCGCGAGTATCAGGAATCCCACCCCGGCCTGTACAAATCCGCCGTAGACCCCCACCAGAAAGAAGGCGCCCGCGACCAGAAGCCGTTGCTTGCTCCGGCGAGGTGCCGTCGTCGGCTCACCCGAGCCGGCGCCCGACGGGGACCAGAGCGTCCACAGCGCCAAGGTGACCATGAGCAGAGCCAAAACCCGCTTGAAGGACTGATCGCTGATCACCAACGCCACCCAGACCCCGACACCGGCACCGAGGCTGGCCGGCAGGGCGGCCCACAACAGGGAGCTCCAATCGAGCACACCGTGGCGCTCGAAGCTCCATACCGCACCGATGTTCTGGACCAGGATCCCCACCCTATTGGTGCCATTGGCGACACCGGCGGGCAGCCCCATGAACATGAGGATCGGCAGAGTAAGGAAGGAGCCACCACCGGCTACGACGTTGATGACACCGGCGACGGCTCCGGCGGCAAAGAGCAGCGGATAGCCAACCCAGTCCATCGGACGATTGCAGCCTATTCTAAGGAAGACCGGAGCGGCTAGAAGTAGACACCGGCGCCGACGACCAATGTCCGGTCGTCGAGCTCGAGGCGTCGAAGATACGAGGTCTTGTCCGCAGTGGGCGCTTTTCCCGGCCTCGGCCATCGATACTGAACCCAGGTCGACTCTGCCGATTCGAGCCGCTCGAGCCCCTGACGAACAAACGGCTTGCCGTCCACATCCTTGAGATCGAGAATATTGTTCCCCTCGAGCTCCGGAAACCCGGGATTGACCAGCATCTCACCCGAAATTTCCATCACGAACACATAGGCATCGTAGAAGATAAAGCCGCTTGCGGGGTCGCGAAAGGTATCGAAAGCCTGCTCCCCCTGCTCCAGGATCAGCGAGACCGCGTCTTCGACCTGCTCGACAACGAAAAACGGCTCCATTTCGATCTCGTAGAGTCCGCTGGCCACCACGACCTCATTGCCGTCAGCGTCGGCGACCTTCTTGAAATAGGAGGTCTTCCAGAAGGAGGTCATGAACTCGGGCCGTGGCCAGAGGTAGTGCGTCCAGCCCTCGGCACTCGGGCGCTGGACTTCGCGCAGGATGTTCTGGGCGACCGGTTTGCCCAGCGGGTCTTTGAAATCGATCAGATTCTGGCCTTCCAGCTCCGGGCTGGAGGGATTGCAGACCATCGTACCGGTCATGTCCAGCAGGAAGATGTAGCTCTCGCCCTGGAACCAGGGTCCAGGCTCCCTAAAATCTTTGCAGGCCGTGGCCGACCCCTTCTCTGCCACCAGACTCGCCGCATCATCGACCAGTGCCACGAGATCCAGGGTGAGGTCCGACTCGGGCGCCGTCGGCTTCTCGGCGGCCCCGTTGCCGGCCCAGGCGCCTATACAGATAGTCATCGCCACCAGGGCGATCCACACGCTTCTCACCATCAGGCCTCCCTCCTTGTAGCCACAGATTATCAGTACCCACCACTTTGGAGGGCTTTGCAGATTGCCTTGATATTCTTCACCTGGGCGCAATCACCGGGAGATACCCATGGACTTCACCGTGTTCAAGGTGCTGGCAGAGGCTCTGGGCATCGGTCTGCTCGTCGGTGCGGAGCGTTACCGGGACCGGGAAGAGGGGGAGAAGAAGTCAGCGGGGGTCCGTACCTTTGCGATCTTTGCCCTGCTCGGTGCCGTGTGCGGCCTCCTCGACCATCCCACCTACACCCTGGTGACCTTTGCGGCCCTTGCTGGGCTCGTCTTGCTGGGCTACCACCGAAATCCAGCGGACAGTATCGGCTTCACCACCGAGTTTGCGGCCTTGCTGGTCTTCTGGATCGGCTATCTCCTCCACATCTACGAAGGCCCCGCCATCGCCCTCGGGATCGTGCTGACCATATTCCTGGCCTCCAAACAGGCCCTGCACGAGTTCGTCCGCGACCAGATCAGCATGACCGAGTTCTACGCCACCCTCAAGTTTCTGGCCGTGGTGCTCGTGATCTATCCCGTCCTGCCCGACAGGAACATGGGTCCATTCGATTTCTTCAACCCCCGGGAGATCTGGGGACTGGTGATCCTCGTCTCCGCCATCAGCTACCTGGGGTACTTTCTGACCCGTTGGCTCGGCGCCCGACGTGGTCTGAGAATCGGCGCCATCATGGGTGGTCTGGTCTCCACCACCGCGACCACCGTATCCCTGGCGGAGCGTGCCAAGAGCGCCCCGGAGGCCGGGCGTCTCCTCGGGACTGTCGCCGTCATGGCGAACTCGGTCCAGGGCCCTCGGTTGCTGGTGCTGGTCTGGGTGTTGAGCCGATTGCTGGGGTACTCGCTTGCCCTGCCGCTCCTGGGAATGGGTCTGGCCGGCCTCCTTGGCTCCTGGCTCCTCTCCCGCAAGACGGCCTCCGATCCCGAGGTCGAATTCACCTTCGAGAATCCGTTTTCGCTCACACCGGCTCTGAAGTTCGGAGCCTTTTTTGTGGCCGTTCTCTTCCTGGTCAGTGCGGCCGGCGTCTGGTTTGGTCAGACGGGGATCTTCGTCGCGGCCGCAATTGCCGGCCTGGGAAGCGCGAGCGCCGCCGCTCTGTCGGTGGCCGGCCTCGTCAGCGCCAACCAGCTGGCCGCGGAGCCGGCGGGTCTGGCCATCTTCCTGGCCGTTGCCGTCAATTCCTTGACCAAGTGGATCCTGTCGCTGATGGCCGGTACTCGGGAGATGGCGCTCTGGCTGGGGGCCGGACTGCTCTCCATGCTGACTGCCGGATTCCTGCTCTACTTCTTCACCCTTGGACTACCCGGCTGAAGACCGGCACTACGCCGATCGAATTCGATCGACGGGGTCAGCCGTCTGAAGAGAGATGGATCGTGTCCTTCAGAGAGGGCTCCCACCGCTCCTGTTCCAGATCGACCCGCCCACGCTTGTCGAAGACGACCCCCTCCTCCTCCAGCAGGTGGCGCTGGAAGTTGTCCCACCCGGCCTCGACCCGCAAGCTCACTTCACCTTTGGCATTGATAACTCGATGCCAGGGCACGTCGGACCCTTCCTTCAGCGCATGGAGGGCATAGCCGACCTGGCGCGCGTGACCGGGCAACCCCGCGAGCGCCGCTACCTGCCCGTAGGTGGCCACCCGACCCTCGGGGATCTGCCGTACCACGGCATAGATGCGCTCGTAGCTCTCGTGTCGCTTTCCGTCCGACACCACTGCCCACCTTGGTTCGACTCAGAGGAGCAGGCCGGCGATCGTCGCCGTCATAAAAGAGGCCAGCGCACCACCAAACATCGCCTTGAGCCCGACTTTGGCAAGGTCCGCCTTGCGATCAGGCGCGATGGCGCTGATGCCCCCGATCTGGATACCGATCGAGGAGAAATTTGCAAAACCGCAGAGCGCGTAGGTGGAGATGATCTTGGCGCGCTCGCTCAATAGATCCTCCCGGATGTAGTCACCAAGCGTGCCGTACGCCACAAACTCGTTGAGCGAAAGCTTGACCCCGAGCAGGTTGCCGACCAGGGCGGCGTCCTTCCAGGGAACGCCCATGGCCCAGGCAACCGGTCGGAGAACAGTGCCAAAGAAGGTCTGGAGCGAGCCCGGGAAGATACCAACATATTCCCCGGTCACCGGTGACATGCCGGTCGCCGCATAGGCGACGTAGGCTCCCTGCCGCCAACGACCGTCGATAATCGAATCCAAAAAGCTCAAGAGCACATCGACCACGGCGATCAGCGCGATAAAGCCGATCAGCATGGCGCCCACGTTGACTGCCAGCTTGAGGCCGTCGGTTATGCCGTTGGCGGCGGCCTCGATGGCATTGCCACCCACCTCGATCTCCGGCAGCTTGACGTCACCGGCCGTCTGCGAGTGCTCCTTTTCCGGATAGATGATCTTGCCGATGACCAGCGCCGCGGGCGCCGACATCACGGTCGCCGCCACCAGGTGTCCGGCAGGGACTCCCATGGCGATATAGCCCGCCAGGACACCACCGGCGATGGTGGCAAAGCCACCGACCATGATCGTCAGCAGCTCCGACTTGGTCATGCTGTCGAGAAACGGACGGATCAGGAGCGGGGCTTCGGTCTGGCCGACAAATACGTTGGCACTACACGAGAGGGTCTCGGCGCCGCTGGTACCGATTGTCCAGCGCATAAAGCGGCTCAGCGCCTCGATCACCTTTTGCATGACGCCCAGGTAGTAGAGCACCCCCATGAAACCACCAAAAAAGATGATGGTGGGAAGCACCTTGAAGCCGAACTGAACGCCGAAACCGGGCCAGGCGGCCTCGGGGCCGGTGAAGAAATACTGCGAATCGGCGAGATTGCCAAAAATAAATCTGGCCCCGTAGTCGGAGAGGTTGAGGAAGTCCGCCACCTTGGTGCTGAATTGTTGAAAGATCTCCTGGCCATGGATCCCGCGGCTGATAAACCAGGTCACACCCAGAATCACAAACAGCGCCGCTAAATAGCTCTGTGCGGCACCCAAGAAACGGAACTTGCTGTTGACGAGCAACAACACCACCAGCAGACCGAGCCCGATCGACTGAGCCCGAGGCGGTAGTAGATAGAGGAGATAGCCGATGGCCAGGGCGGCAGGCACCAGGCCGGCGAACCGTATCCAACCACCCCCGAGGTTGGCTGTCTGGCGCTCCAACAGATAGAGCACCACCAGGAGTCCGAGAAGGACCATGCCGACAAAGCTCCAAACATCCTCACGCAGGATGATGAGGGCCAGAACGAACTGTAGACCGAGGCCCCAGACGACGGGTCGGAGCTTGACCTCCCGCCGGTAATAAGACATCGCCCAGGCGATGCCCAGAAGCACCACAAGTCCAAGAATACTTACGAGGTGCATTTCTCCTCCCCCTCGACAAAGCCGATTTCAGTCTGGGCGCGATCCTATCAGTCCGTGATATGGAGCACAGTCACCGCCGCGCCTCTGTGGTAGCGTTTTTCGGATGAGCGAAGCGGAAGAACACGGGCCCCGGCCGGTCGAAGCCGGCTCCATTCACGTGGTGATCGGCTGTAATGGACCGGTGGGAACGGAGCTCATGCACCAGCTCACCGCCCAGGGCAAAAAGGTCCGCGGCATCTGCCGGAGTGGCAGATCGGAAGACGCTCCGGAGGGAGCAGAGATCGTTGCCGGGGATGTAGCCGTTTCGGAACAGACCGCACCCCTGTGTCGCGGCGCCGGTGTCGTCTACTCGTGTGTGGGTGTCGACTACAGCGAGTGGATGGAGCAGTGGCCGTGGATCGTCAACGGCCTGATCGATGGCGCCGGAACCTCGGGCGCCAAGCTCATCTTTGCCGACAACCTGTACAGCTATGGCCCCCAAGACGGGCCCCTGACCGAGGACCTTCCCCTCACCCGCTATGGCAGAAAACCGGCCTTGCGCTCCCGCATCACCGAGGAGTTGCTGGGGGTCAACATGTCCGGTCGAGTGCGGACCGCGTTGGTACGCGCCTCCGACTTCTATGGACCGCGAACACGCAACGCCATGCTGGGTGAGCGCGTTTTTGCCATGGCTCTGGCCGGTAAGCCGGCCCAGCTGCTGGGGAATATCGACCAGCCCCACACCTATACCTACGTTCCCGATTTCGCTCGCGCCCTGATCCGGGTCGGAGAGGACGACGGAGCATTGAATCAGATCTGGCACGTCCCCAGCGCGCCGGCCCGCACCACCCGCCAGGTGGTAGAGACGATCTACAAGCTTGCCGGTCAGAGGCCCCGGATGCGCGTTATGCCCAACTGGTTGCTGACGGTGATGGGCTCGTTTAATCCCCTGCTTGGTGAGGTGCGCGAGTTGGGCTATATCTGGGATCGTCCCTACATCGTCAACCACGACAAATTCGTCCAGCACTTCGGCGACGATTGGACACCGCTGGATGAGGGGCTCGAAACGACGCTCGACTGGTACCGCGAGAACTCCTAGTCCTCCGCAGGCAACTCGTTCGGATCTAGCGGCGGCGACGCCAGCAGTAGGGCCAGCAGGGCTCCACGTTCGACCATCCGATCCATCTCGATGAATTCGTGGGCGGCGTGGGCACCACCGCCGACGGCTCCCAATCCATCCAACGTCGGCGCGTGGAGGCTGGTCAGATTTCCGTCGGAGCCGCCACCGGCCAGACACTCCTCGAGCTCCAGACCCAGCTCCCTTCCCATCGCTTTCGCCACCTTCCACAGCATGCGATTTCGCGGTGTGCGCTCCAACGGCGGAGTGCGCATACCGCCTTCGACCTCGATCTCGGTTCCAGGAGTCTCCGGCCGGAGACCGCGGATCGTCTCTTCGATCGTCTGCGCCTGCTCCATCGCCATCACCCGCACATCCACCACGGCGGTGCTCTCGGGCGCCACGACATTAGGGCGAATGCCACCATCGATGGTTCCCACGTTCACCGTGATCCCGTGGTCGGGATCGCTCAGGGCAAAAAGTCTCTGCACCACCCGGGACAACTCCAGGATGGCGCTGGCCCCCTCCTCCGGCTCGAGCCCCGCATGCGCCGCCTTACCTCGCACGCGGATGGTGAATTGCCCGACCCCTTTGCGCACCGTCTTGAGCTTGCCCTCCGGGCCCATCGACGGCTCCAGCACCAGAACCCGATTCGCCGTCTTCGCCAAACGGGCGATCATGGTCTTGGATTCATGGCTGCCGGTCTCCTCATCGGAATTGATGAAGACCGCCGGTGTGACCTCGGGCTCCAACCGGCACTCGTTCAGGGCGCGAAGGGCACAGATCATCAACGCCAGACCCGCCTTCATGTCATAGATACCGGGGCCGGTCATCTGCCCCGAGCGGATGGTGACCGGCATCGACTCAATGGTTCCCGAAGGCCACACGGTGTCGCAGTGCCCCAGCATGATCTGAACGGGCTCGCCCCTGTGTCGCCGGCGGGGAGCCGCCAGCAGGTGGCCACCGGTCTTTGCTCCCGCGATTTTGCGAACACGAAAACCGAGGTTCTCCAACTCATCGGCCATGAGTCGTTGAACCGCCGTCTGGGAGTCGGGAATCTGGGAGGGCGACTCCGCCCTGACCAAGCTCTCCAGGAACCGGAACGTCCACCCGCGGTCGGCCTGCAAGAACGAAAGTACTCTCTTGGCCCGCTCTGAAACCATGGATCCCGTCTAGCGGCTGAAACCTTCAGGAAGGGGGAAGGAGTGGGTGTCTCTGATCGCGGCGAAGCGACGAGGGCTCAGGTAGGCGAGCACGGGGCAATCCCTAACCAGATCCTGGTCGTCACGATCCTCCCGCCGTGCCGCTTCCGGATGGACGTGGGCAGCCAGCACCTTGCCGACGACAAGGCTGTTGACACCAAAGTCATCGATGATTCGATCGAGCTGGCACTCCAGGTAGACGTAGGAGTCCTTCAACAGCACACCCTCGAAGAGCCGGGCCGGAATGGTGGGCAGCGACTCGAGGGTCGCTTTGGAGCCATCGTCACACCTGGGCGACGCCGCCAGACCGGCCATGACGACCTGGTCGGGCCGCGGGTAGCTGACGGTAAAGGCCTTCTCGCGTTGAGCGTTTCTGTAGGTGGCGTGCTTGGGAGTACAGACAAAGAAGAAGTAGTTCTGCCAACCCAGGGGCCCCGCCATGTGTTTGGGTGCCAGGTCGAACTCGCCATTCGCCTCCCGTGTTCCGATCACGACCAGGGGAGCAACCCAGAAGAAGCGATCCCAGATCGGGTGATGGGTCCCCAAAGGGACCAGCTCGCCATAGGGGTCTTCGGTCATCTTCCCTCCTTGGGAACACCGCTTTCGTATGGGGTGAGACCTGGGAATTCTATCAAGACCACAATTACCGCCGGGACTCCTGAAGCTCTCGCAGCCCCTCGCGACGATCCGCCCTTGGCAGCTTGCCGAGCGCGGCTGCCTCATCGTAGAGGAAGTTCAGATCCCCATCGGCCTGGGCCAGGAGGGTCTCAAAGGCCGGCACCAGATCGTAGTACGCCCCAAGGGAGGCCAGACGGGCATTGTTGAGCCCGTCGCCAAACCAGGTGCTGTAGCGCGACGGCTCGCCCCAGGAGGTCTCGAGATCGCGGTAGGCCTGCCGCAGCTCTTCGAACAGCTCCTCCTTGCGCGCGCGTTTCCACTCCTCCGAGCGCTCCTCCGTGTAGACCGCTGCCAGTCTCACCCGGTAGCTGCGCACGAGATCCGCGATCTCCAGCTGCCTCTGCTTGGCGGTCCGGTAGGCCGCCAGTGCTTCCTCCCGGCCGTCCTGGAGCAGCCACCGTCGGACACCCTCGAGCTCGACCACGGTGGCAAAGGACTCGTTGAAAGTGGTGTCGTCTTTGACGTAGAGCCGCTGATGGGCCAACTCGTGAAAGACGAGGCCCGCCAGCTCGGACTCCGGATAGTCGACAAAGGAGCTCAGAACCGGATCGGAGAACCAACCCAGGGTCGAGAAGGCCGCAGCACCCCCGACATCGGTCTCCAGGCCCTTCCGCCGCAGCTTGCCCGCAAACCGCTCCGCCTTTTCGGGCGAGAAGTACCCTCGATAGGAGACACACCCGGCGATGAGAAAGCACCACTCGACCGGCTCCGACGAGAGCTCCTCGGCAGCGACAACGGTCCAGACCGCATAGGGCCGTTCGAGATCGACATAGCTGCGGTAGCTGCCGCCAAGGGGAAGAGCCAGCTCGCGGCCGGCAAACTCACGGATATCGAGGACCAGCTCGAGCCGTGCCCGCAGCTCGGGGGGCGTGGCCGCATCCGCGAGCAGCGACTCGATCGATCTCCTCCGGGTGAGGATGCCGAGACCACCCTTTATCGAGTGTGAGTAGTAGCCGAGACTGGTGCAGCCGGCGAGAAGTGCCATCACCAGCAGGGATACCCCCAGCAGTGGGAGGCTACTGCGAGGAGCCCGCTTCGAAATGAACGACATTCCACTCGATACCCTGTTGCCTCCCCAGGACATGTCTCAGAAAGTAGGAGGGAAAGCCCAGATCGGGATCGAAACGGGCCCGTAGGATCACTTCCGTGACGCCGGACCCGTAAGCCTGCCGGGGGTTGCCGGCGTTGCCGAGCTCGGTGGCGAGAAAGTCGAACAGACCATCGACGCTCCAGTACTCCCAGGCCGAGCGCGTTGCGGTGCGACCCCCCGTGGTCATCTCCACCACCTCGCCCTCCCGCACCACGATGCGGTGTGTTGCCCCGACCGCGCCTTTGGTCTCCACCTC
>CALILB010000355.1 GCA_938016625.1 uncultured bacterium
GTAATCCGGGACGGGGACTTCTCTTCGCTCACCGAAGGCTCCACCGATCTCGTCCAATCGGCGTTCACCTTCGACAACATCCCCGGGCGGGAGCGGAAGGTGCACCTGTTCGCGGGACTAGGGAAACTGCTCCGTCCTCGCGGACGGCTCGTCAGCATCGTTTCCACGCCTGAGATGTACACCCGCGAATGGGTTACGTTCTCGACTCGCGATTATCCCGAGAACGCGAGCGCGCGGTGTGGCGATGTGGTGCGAATCGTCACCACCGACTACAGCGACGGCCGACCTGTGGACGACATCCTGTGGCCGGACGAGGACTACCGTGCGGTCTTCCGGGAAGCAGGCCTCGAGCCGGAGCGGGTCGAACGACCGCTGGCGAAAGGCGACGAGGGTATTCCGTGGGTCAGCGAGACCCAATTCGCGCCGTGGGCAATCTATGTGCTGCGGCCGATCCCCAGCAGTGCAGGGTGATCTCCTTGGCTGTCCAGCAGCTATTCCTTTTCAGCGTATGCGCCGCTTTTGGAAGCAATCGTGCTGTTTTATGGCGAATGGAAAAAAATAGGCATATTTACATCGAGAGCTCCTTCTCCGGACGTATCCTTTCTACTCGATTTCGCCAATGGTACCGGCGCCCGGCAAAGAATCCATAACACATTGAAATAGAAAGACTTACAGAAACACATCTGCAAGTTTGGAGACTTGCTCAGCCCGCATTCGGTCTCAGATGTGGGTTTCTGTCACTTTTTTGGTGCATCTTCATCCCGGCACGCCTCTTGCTGGACATAGGGAATAGGCTTCCGTTCGTTATAGAGAGCCAACGAGGACGACCAGCACCGGAGCCCATCTGGTTCGAGATTGAGAAAGAGGCCACGAGATGAATGACACTCACTTCCGTTTTGGATTAATCGTCGGTATCGCATTGCTCGGTGTGTTCCTGACAATGCCGCAGGCGGCCTTGGCGCAGACGACCGTGCAGTTTCAGGTAGCCAGCGGCAACGACGACGCCGAGGAAGTGCTCCCCAAGGGTGATATCAAGCGGGGCAGCAGCCGCTTGGAAATGGTGGAGAAGAGCAGAGAGCATTATATCGTCGGCATCCGCTTTTCAAATGTCACGATCCCGCAGGGTGCCACGATTACCAGCGCGCAGCTCGACTTCATGGCCTCCAACACGGACGGTGACCCCACCTCGTTGACCATTTCCGGTGAGGCTGGGGACGACACCGAATTCTTCAGAACTGCCGACTACAACATCTCGAGTCGGGCGACAACTGCGGCTTCGGCGTCATGGACCCCGTCGGCGTGGAATTTGGAAGGCGAGCGCCACCTCTCCTCGGAGATCTCGGCGGTGGTGCAGGAGATCGTCAACCGCTCCGGTTGGGATTCGGGCAACGCCATGGCATTCATCATCACCGGTTCCGGCAAGCGGACTACCTTCTCCTACGACGGTGGGGCCGCCGAAGCGCCGATTCTGCATGTGACCTACGGTGGGGGCGGCTCGCCACCGCCGGCCGAAGATCCGCTGCCGGCCGAAGATCCGCTGCCGGCCAATCAGCCGCCGGTGGCCGATGCCGGTCCCGACCAGACCCTCACCGACTCCGATGACGACGGAAACGAGACGGTCAGCCTCGACGGCAGCGGCAGCACAGACTCGGATGGCTCGATCGTCAGCTACGAATGGGCCGAGGGCGGCAACGTTCTCAGCACCGCTGCGGCACCTAGCGTCTCTCTGGCCGTTGGGACCCATTCGATCGTCCTCACCGTTACCGATGACGCCGGCGACAGCGCCAGCGACACCGTTTCCATCACCGTCGATGCGGCACCAACCGGCTCGCAGAATCCTCTCAACTGCACCGGCAGCGGTACCCGCAGCAGGCTACGTCTCCTGGAGGTGGACATCGAGTTCACCACCCACTTTGAGCTCATCGTCGACCGTGGGGTGCCCAATGCACCCTTGAGCGTCGACGGCCAGACGTTGGCCTGCCTCGACGACAGAGGTGAGTTCAGCGGCCTGATCGAGGGCGTGTGGCTCGAGGACTGCGAGGTCGTCATCGACGACACGGTCAAGTTCATCACCAGTCCGGTGGAAGACTGCGTAGCCTGGAGAGACACCCACGTGCCGACATTGGTCGGAGCCGATCTCCTCCACGATGAGGGGATCACCGGGGCCGGTGTGAACATCGCGGTTGTGGACACGGGGATCCAGGGACCAGGCGAGTGGGGTGAAAACGCCTTCGACACCGTCGCCAGATACAACGTCTTCACCGGGGAGGCCTCGGCCTCCGACGGCAGTGGTCACGGCAGTCACGTCGCCTCGGTGGCGACCAGCCACGGTGTGACAGCCGAGGGCGACTACAACGGCATCGCCCCCGGCGCCGGCCTGGTCGGCGTCAAGGCGTTCGACGGCGGCGGACAGGGTACTTACGCCGATGTTATCGCCGGCATCGATTGGGTGGTGGCCAACAAGGACCTCTACAACATCCGCGTCCTGAACCTCTCCTTTAGCGCGGCGCCCCAATCGTTCTATTGGGAGGATCCTCTGAACCAGGCCGTGATGGCGGCCTGGGAAGCGGGAATCGTCGTGGTGGCTGCGGCCGGCAACACCGGCCCCGATCCGATGACGGTGGGGGTGCCGGGACTGGTGCCCTACGTCATCACCGTAGGCGCCATGACCGACAACTACACGCCGGCCGACGGCATCGACGACAGTCTGGCTTCCTTCTCCTCGGCCGGACCCACCTATGAAGGGTTCGTCAAGCCGGACCTTCTGGCGCCGGGGGGTCACGTCCTGGGTCTGATGGATTTCGACGACACCATCCCCCAGGAACACCCCGAGTTCCATGAAGGTCCCGTGAGCGTGCCGTACTTCACCATGTCCGGCACCTCCCAGGCGGCCGCGGTAGTCAGTGGCGTCGCAGCCCTGATGCTCTCGGCGGATCCTTCTCTCGACCCCGATACCGTGAAGTGCCGCCTCATGGCCTCGGCCAAGGCACGAGTCCACGCCGACGGCGGCACCCTCGCCTACTCGATCTTCCAACAGGGAGCGGGTTTGGTGGACGCCTACGGGGCCGTCTACAGCACCGAGACGGGCTGCGCCAACGACGGCCTGGACCTCGCCAAGGACTTGGCTGGGAACGAGCACTACCAGGGCCCGGCCCACGAGGACGAGAATGGCAACTACGTCATCGAAGGCCTCGACGGTTACATGTGGTCCGGCGGCTACATGTGGTCCGGTGGTTACATGTGGTCCGGTGGTTATATGTGGTCCGGCGGTTACATGTGGTCCGGTGGTTATATGTGGTCCGGTGGTTATATGTGGTCCGGCGGCTACATGTGGTCCGGTGGTTACATGTGGTCCGGCTCCGAGATCATGGGAATCAACGTCTGGGTCGATCAGGAGTGAGGCCTGGCAGGACGCTACGCACAAGCGTCTAAACGAGTCTTTGGAAGCGAATCCCCACCCGGCGCCGATGCTATTTGAGCGCCTTCCTCAGAATCTTGTCGAGCTGGTTCTCGGCGAAGTAGGTCTGCTCGGTTTGCAGAGTGGACTCACCGGAAGCTTGACCTTTCATGAGGAGCTTGCCGTCGAGATCGATGATGATTACCTGAACCGAGCTCATAACCGTGTCGTAGGCGGTCTCGTGGGTTTTGCCGGTGTCCCATTCGGTCCACGCACTGTGGTGCCCCTTGCGAGAGCTGCCCAGAATCGAAGGCAGCATGATGGCATTACAGCCGAGAGTGCGAGCGGCCTCGATGATCGCTTCCTTGGTGGGCTCGACAACCGAGGCATCGAAGAGAGCCTGTTTGACGGCTGCTGTACCCACGACCTTGGCCGGGAATTGTTTGGCAACCGATTTGTCGAGGTGCTTCTCTATCTTGACGCAGTTGACATCCTCGGTGCAGTTGAGCGGGGCGATGGCCAGGCCCTCGACGGAGGATGGGAAGTTGCCTGCTTTCTGAACATCGACCGCCGCCAGGCTGGCCGTGGCGATGAGGATCCCGACCAATACGCTCGAGAGCGCTTTCATGGATTCTTCCTCCTAGCGCAACATCTTAGCCCATGCCAACTTCCGGCCGGCTCCTCCGAAGCAGGCGGCGCTGATATGATCGGCCAACTCTAGGAGACCCGAACATGTGGTTTGAATCGGTTTTGCGCCGGGAAACCGGCTGTGTCGCTTATATGGTCGGAGCGGATTCCGGTGAATCGGCGGTCTTCGATCCGCTGTGGGACATCGCGCCCTATCTCGGGATAGCCAAACGCAAATCGTCGAAGATCCGCTACATCATCGACTCGCACAGCCACGCAGACCACGTCTCGGGAGCCCGCCGCCTCGCCGCGGCCACCGGCGGAGAGTTGATCCTGCCGGAGCTGACAGACGTCAACTACGAGGCCACCCGGGTCAAGGGTGGGGACAAGCTCGAGTTGGGCGAGGTCACGCTGGAGATCGTGCACGTTCCCGGCCACCGGCCCGAGCAGATCAACTTGCTGGTCACCGACCACAGCCGGGGCGACGACCCATGGTGCATCCTCACCGCCGACTTTGTTCTCGTCGGCGACATCGCGCGACCCGACCTCGCACAGGGAGGCGAGGAGGGTGCTCACACCATCTTCGCCCAAGCTCTACCCGCTATCGCCCACCTGCCCGAATTCGTCGAGGTCTACCCCGGCCATGTTGCCGGGTCGACGTGAGGGCGCGTCACCAGTGGCAAGGTTGCCACTACGATCGGCTACGAGCGACGCTTCAATCCGGCAATGCAGATCGACGACGCCAAGGCATTTGTCGACTACATGAGCGAAGGTCAACCGATCCACCCGGCCAATATTCTCGAGATCGTCGCCATCAACCAGGGCAAGTCACCGCTCACAATGGGCGAGCCGACCGCGCCCGCTCTCGGCACCGAGGAGTTCGCCGAACTGATGGCCGAAGGTCACCTGGTGATCGACACGCGCGCGCCCGCGGCCTTTGGGAGCGGCCACATTCCCAGCGCCTACAACTTCAATTTGGCCAGTTCCGAATTCGAGCAGCGTGTGGGTTGGGTCGCACCGCTCGACGCCCCTTTGTTGTTGGTGCTCGATAGCCGAGCCTCGGTGGCCAAGGCCCTCCACAAGCTGGCGTTTATCGGGCTCGATCAACGCGTCAAAGGCTATCTCTCCGGAGGCATGAACGCCTGGATCGGCGCGGGCAAGAACCACCAAACGCTACGGCAGATCAGTGTCCACGAGCTCAATCATCACTTGAGCAACGGCCACGATATGCGTGCCCTCGATGTTCGCGAGCCCGGAGAATGGGATGAAGGACACATCGAGGGTGCGTCGTCGATGAGCTTCAAGCTCCTCGATCAGCGTCTCGATGAGATCGGCATCAGCCCCGAAGAGCACGTCTCCGTGATCTGTGCGGCCGGCATTCGTTCGAGCACGGCTTGCAGCATCCTGCTCCGCCGCGGCTTCGAGAACGTCAACAACGTTACCGGCGGCATGACCGCCTGGAACGCGGCCGACCTCCCAAAGGTCACCGACTGATCGACAGCCGGCCCGGGTTCGGCGCTCACACCGCCGCCGTGGATCGGACTACTCCTTGACGACGCGGGATTCCACCTCGTTCGCGTACTCGACCATGCCGTGAACCGGCGAATGGTGGACGAGGCGGTGAATCGTCTCCAGCTGCTCGTCACTCAGGTCGCCTTTGACCTTGACCTCCGAGGTGATCTTCGGCATGCACGACGTGTGCTCCTCCGGCCCCCTCACCTCGAACAATACGCTCGGATCGACATCGCATGAAACCTTGACCTCGAGCCCTTCGAGATCGATGCCGTGTCGGTGCGCATTAAGCGCGATGCTGTTGGTCAGGCAGGCGGCAACCGCGCTCAGCGCCATCTCCACGGGTTCCAAGCGGTCGGTGGGACCGACAAATCCGATCGCTTCCTCGACCTCTCTCCAAGCACCATAGGGAAGGGTGTAGTGACGTGTCGGTCGATCGATGTGCTGACCACCCAAGTCGTAGGGACCGATGTGCACTGTGCTACGCCCCGAGTGACCTTCCCAGATGCCCTTGGCCTCGAGCCCGAGCGTGACGGGGCTCTCCTTGAGAGATTCCCGAAAGGCCTCGAGCTTTCCAATGTCCATGCCGTTGACAACACTGGTTTCTGTCATGTTTCATCGACTCCTTTTCTTTGTTCAGTTTGACAGCCTGTCCAGGAATCATGGTCCAGGCTGACTGACAATGGGTCCGCAAGTTGTGCCGGATCGTCTCCACTAGTGCGGTTGCGTCCAAAAACCGTGCCCTAACGTATTCATCCTTGACCTTGGAATTTCCCAACGCTGCGCTGGCAGGTAAGAGATGAACCTCGACAAGCTGTTGTTGCACCTCAATGTTCAGGTGGAGCCGTTCTCGTTGTGCGTCGTCAGCGAGGGCTGGAGGACGGATCTACCCGGGCCACCGGAGGTGATGCTCCATTTCATGCTGAAAGGCGAGGGCGTCGTCCGCGGCCCCGACCGCCGAGCACAGACACTGCGACCCTGTTCGTTGGCAGTCGTGCCAAGGGGGGCAAAGCACGCGCTGGAGTCAGCGAGAGGCGTTAGGCATGTACAGCGAATTCAGCCGCCACCAAGAGGCGTTCCGGTGCCGCCCGAGCTGGTCGCCGGCTCGTCTGATTCGCCGGAGCTGATGGTTGCCTGTGGCATCGTGAAGGTGCACTTCGGCGAAGTGTTGGGACTGTTCGACCACCTCCGTGAAGTACTGGTTGTCGATCTGTCAGATGTGCCGGAGGTACGCAGGCTGTTCGAGGACCTACTCGCCGAGCAGGCGATTTCCGGGCCGGGCAGCAAGCTAATGAAGGCTTGCCTGATGACCCAGTGCCTGGTTCACCTGCTGCGTGGCCTCCGGGGCGCTGCCGACGGGTTTCTGCCTTGGCTCGCCGCTATCGAGAACCAACAACTCGGTCCGGGTCGATAGAGTCACTGATCTGTAGCGGCTGTCTCTATTTCGCTTTCAGGGTGGCTTCGACGTAGCGTCGAATTGCAGCGTGGGTCTCGGGATCCGACCAGGACCGCAAGACATCGGCATCGTGGGCGGAGGCGCTGCGCTCGAGCCGCCGGAGAACCGGCTCCTGGATCCATTGCTTGGTGAGCCCGAAGGCATCGGCCGGGATGCGAGTGAGCTCTTCCGCAACCTCGATGGCTCTGTCCAGCAGTCCTTCGGCATCTGCGATCTCGTCCACCAGCCCGGCCTGCAGGGCCTCATCGCTCACAAAGAGCCGGCCCCCGTACACGAGGTCGCGGAGAATCCGGCTCGGGACGACGCTGCGAACGACCTCCAGAGGCACCGAAGGAAAGGGAACACCAACCGGTAGCTCCGTCAGGCCTACCTTGCCGGCACCTTTGGCCATCACACGGCGATCGCAACAGCAGGCGAGGATGAAGCCTCCGGCGATGGCGTGGCCGTTGAGTGCGGCGATGACCGGCTTCGAGAATCGATAGAGCTCCAGCAGACTCGAGTTCAACTTCGGAACAAAAGTGCGGACGTAGTCAGCGCCGCCCTCGAGCAGGCGATAGAGATCGACTCCAGCCGAAAAGACGCTGCCCGATCCGGTCACAACCAGGGCTCTCACCGGCTCGTCTTCCAGCTTGGCGAGCTCTCGGGAGAGGTCTTCGAGAAGCTCCAAGTCCATGGTATTGGCCTTACCATGCTCGATTCGGAGGATGGCAACCGAGCCCCTGTCTTCTCGTGCAATCATGATTCTCTGCCGCGCGCCTATGCTACTCCGGCCCCGGATGGCGTCAACTCCCATATAACGTCATCGATTCCGAGCTCTGGACTGGAGGGTGGTTGGTCGCTGTAAGATCGGTCCTCACCAACGACGGAGGAACCAGATGGCAGGCAGACGTTTTCTAGTGACCGGAGGTAGCCAGGGAATCGGGGCTGCCATCGTGCAAGCGGCTCGAACCGCCGGAGATGAAGTTGTTTTTACGGGCCGCAATGAGGAGCTGATCGACAGGGTGGCAGCCGAGACTGGAGCACACGGCTTGCAGGCCGACGTCTCGATTGGCGAGGACAACGCCCGCACCACCGAGGCCTGCCGAGAGCGGATGGGGGGCATCGACGTGCTGGTCAACAACGCAGGCTACGGCTACATGGCCGAGATCGGCGAGATCGACATGGGCGCCATGAAGGCGATGTTCGACACAAATGTATTCGGGCTGGTCGACGTCACGAACCGCGTTGTTCCTTTGATGAAGTCGCAAGGCGGCGGCGACGTCATCAACATCGCCTCGACGTCGGGGATGAAGGGTCACGCTCACGGTACTGCCTACTCCGCCAGCAAGTGGGCGGTGCGGGGCATAAGCCAGTGCTGGCAGGCTGAGCTGCGGCCGCACGACATTCGCGTTATCTGCGTCTGCCCCTCGGAAGTTCAAACCGCCTGGGGCGGCAAGGTCGGCCGCAACAATCCCAACAAGCTCTACGCCTCTGATATCGCCGATGCGATTCTGTCCGCGATTTCGGCCGAGCGCCGGGCTCTCTGGCCGGAATTTGCCGTGTTTGCCACCAATCCCTGGAAGGAGGAGTAAGGGATCAGGCTTCGCTTGACAAGGGATTCGGTTCGCAGTAATATATAGAGACTCGATATATAGAGATTCGATATTTGATCCCTCCAGCTCACCATGACTCCGGACCCGGCCCCCTCCCCCACGCTCGACATCCAGAACCTGAGTCGGAGCTGTAATCAGATTCTGATCCTTTCGACGCTCGCGTCGGGACCCCACCACGGCTATCAACTTGCGCTCGAGTTGGAGGAGAAGAGCAACGGCGCCTTCCGCTTTCAGCACGGCACCCTCTACCCGATCCTCCACAAGCTCGAGAACGAACGATTAATCCGTGGCGACTGGCTCGACGAGCAGAGCCGCAGACGGCGCAAGAGCTATCGTCTGACCGCCGCCGGCCAAAAGTACCTTGAGGAACAGACCGCCGCCTGGCGGGAGTTTTTCGACCGTCTCTTTTCCTTGATAGAGGAGGTGGAAACATGACTCGATTTGCGAATGTGCTCGAGCAGGCCCGGGAACGGCTTCAGATCCCCGAGCCGGCTAGCACCCGAATCCTGCTGGAAATGGCCGCGGATCTCGAAGATAGCTACCAGCACTTTCTCAGCCAGGGCTGTGACCAGGACGAAGCGGCCCGCCGCGCCGAAGAGGTCTTCGGCACTTCGGAAGAAACGCTGCAGCTGCTGGAGCGTGTGTACCACGCGGGTCTCGGAGGCGTCGGCGAACGCTTTACTCAGCAGGTCGGCACGCTCTGGTCCAAGGTCCTGATGGTGGCTCTTCTCGCCTTCGAAATCCTGCTCGCCTTCCGGATCCTTTCCGACCGCACATTCTTCGTCTATCCCAGCCCGTTCCTGTGGCCGATCGCGGCCCTCGCCCTGGCCGCCTTCCTATTCACAATCTGGAAGCTCGTACAGATCTTCTCGCGCTTGGGCACTGATTGGCGTCGGTTGCGGACCGGCCTCGGTATTCCTCTGTTCTTCGCCGGCGCCACCCTGGCGGTCACCGCTCTCGGTTTTCTGTTCCACATGCAGCGCTTCTTCCGGCTCAACTCGGAGGGGGCACCCGAGACTCTCTTCATGAACTTTGCCGGATGGATGGTCTCGATCTCGTCGATGATGACAATGGGCCTGCTGACGGCCACGCTCGCCGGCTTGCTTTGGTTTGTGCTCTCCAGGCTGGTGGCCCGCAGCGAAGCGCGGGAGATCGAGGGTCTCCTGCACCATTCAACCTGATGCGAGGGACGAGGAGGACAACATGATTCGATTCCTCTCGGAAGCTGGACCTTTCATCTTTCCGATCATTCTTCTGATCCTGGTGATAGGTGTACTGACTCTCTGGAACGCCCTCATCTTGCTGTTGCGACGACAGGACTCGGTCGAACGCCGGCGGCAGAGCATCAACGCGATCCTCTTCTGGGGATCTGTTGCCGCCGTGCTCGGCTTCCTCGGCCAGTGGATGGGCATTCACAAACTGACCCGGGTCATTTACGAACAGGGGACCGTCAGTCCCCCGATGGTGGCCTACGGGATCTCCGAATCTCTCCTGACACCGATCTCGGGAATGGTCGTGCTGGTTGCCGCGGCGCTTCTCTGGTTCTTCCTCCGCCTCGGCCTCTGGATGCGCGAGCGGCATCCGTAGTCGAGAGCGGCCGGCCGGCGGCGACTCGGGCTGTCCTGAGACGTTGACCCGCCGCAGCACGCCCTGGAGAAGGGGTTTTCGAAGAGAGTTTCGAATCCTGGCCGCTAGACATCGAGCGCCCGGCGCGCCGCCAGACGGGCAGCCCGGTAGGCGCTCTCGGCGTCCCCCTGCTCGATGAAGTCACGCGCTTCCGTGCCGTGAACCTTGGCGAGATTCCGAGCGAGCGCTCCGGCCGGGATCAACTCGGGCGGCTCGCCGGCACCCCGTTCGTTGAGTCTGGCGATGTCGGCCCACGCCTCCTCCTCCGACTCGTAGATCTTGCCCGTCCAAAAGGCGCAACGCTCCGGCTCGATCCGCAACCACACCTGGCAGATCCGACCGTCGTCCCGTAGCCTCACTTCGTAGCAGCCGGTGCTCATCCGCGTCTCCTCGTGATGACCTGGCCGGATTCTCTCACGCCACGACAACTGGACAAATCCACGCCGCTCAGCACCCGGTCTGGCCAGCAGTTCACTGGTCAATCAGGCAGTAGCAACGTTGCCCAGGTTCAACTCGTTGTACACTCCTGCCCACAAATCCGATAAACGCCGGCGAGACAGATCTCGTGCCGGCAACCAGAAAGGAGTAGGGAATGCAGAAGCATTTGCGGCGAGGTGGAGTCTGTCGCGGGGTCTCGGTCGCCCTGACAATTGCATTGATCGTGGCCTTCGCGCCTGGACAGGTGTCGGCGGATACGGCCGACGAGGTCCGTGCGACGCTCATCGAAAACATGGAGTACGCGAACAAGAATCTGAAGGACGCACCAGACACCATCTCCAAGGATGGCGCGCCCGAGTTCTGGTCGAGTGGCGGACTGATGCAGTGGGTACCAGCTGATGGTGCGATTTCGGATTACGAGTACCAGTCTCTCTCGCCCAAACACATAAAGGTCATCACGTTGGTCGAGGGCCAAGCGGCGGTAGCGATGTTCTACTCCGAGGGGAGATTCAAGACCAAAGGCGGTGAAGCGGTCAACAACTACCTGACTCGTGCGACCGTGGTCTATGTGAATGAGGACGGCAAGTGGAAGGTGCGCGCTGCGCACTGGTCACC
>CALILB010000356.1 GCA_938016625.1 uncultured bacterium
TTGCGTGACGATTTCATGGTCCCTTCTCCTTTCCTTGATACACCAGAGAATCAGTTTGCCTGCTCTGCTTCTCGGTTCTTGACGATGTCGTAGGCCTTCATGATCTTGTCGATGGCCTGCCACTTTTCTTCGTCGGTGAGAACGATCTGACTTTCGAGGATGATCTTCATCGTGCCGGTCGGCTCGAAGAGAAACTCCTCAACGGTCTTGTTGAAACGGGTGCGAACGTCATCCGGGGCCCAGGAGAGATCCGGACCCTTGTTGGTCGGCGACTCGATCTCGAAGGCCTCGATGCCGTGGCAGACAAAGCAGCTGTGCTCCACGAAGAATGCTCCATCGCCCGACATCATCTTCTCGAGCCTGGCCATCTCTTCGGGGGTCTGCTCCTCGCGCAGCTCGAAGCCTGGTAGGAACCTGCGCTCTAGATCTTCGTCATCCCTCCAGCTCATCATCAACATGGACAGAGCGATCGCCTCCCTGGACTGGAGATTCAGATCGGGCATGATGCTGGTGGGCACGACCGTTGTCGGCGATTTGAAGTGCTTGATGTGCCAGTTGAAGGCCGTCAGCTGGTCGGTCGAGAGATTGGAAAAATCGAATCCTTCGGCGTGCTTGTCCCCTACGTCGGTCAGATCAGGGCCGAGCCGCCCACCCTGGCCGTTGATGATGTGGCAAATCTTGCAGCCCTTGTCGCGTACCAGCTCCTTGGCGGAATTGATGTATTCAGTGCCTTCTGTTGCGCGCTCGTAGCGGTGGCAGAAGTTGCAGTTGATCTCCAGCAGCGGCGGCGGATTGACCGGGTCGTACTCGGAGGCGATTGCACTGCCGAGAAGCGGCTCCTCCCAGTGCTCGGAGTAGCCGTGGGCCTCGTATTCGGTCAACGCAAAGCCCTGCCCGCCGTGACAGATCGTGCAGCCGTAGTCCTCGACCGGGTGGGCCTCGAAGAGCTCGAGCCTCGGATGAGTCGACCAGGGCTGCTCGACCCCTTCCAGACCCTGCCAGAACATTCCCTGATGACAGGTCGTACAGCGGTCCACCCGATCCAGGTCTTCCGCCCAGATCTGCTGGATCCCGGTGGGAATCTGCGCCGGATCGACCGCGCCGAGGTTCTCGGACACGATGGCCTGGAACTCGCCCTGGTAGTACTGCCAGTCTTCCCTCTCGGCGCGTGCGAAGACCATCGCTATGGTGACCAGGCCGACCACGGCAATGACGAGGAGAGCCAGAAGCTCGCGCTGTGGAATATGTCGAATCCTGCTCATGTCGGCCTCACTCAGAACGGAATCGGGTGCGTCGGCCAGGGCTGCCAGGGCCAGAAGAACTCCCAATTGGGCCCCCGCAGCATGGTCCCGGTCCAGGTCAGAAGGATGAACGCGACAATGAACGCACAGAAGGTGGCGATAGCCGCGGTGCGGGTGGACGAGGTGATCTTCAGCACCAGAAAGTAGAGAATGACGAAACTCAGCAACAGGAGACTCGCCGGATTGATCAGATCGAAGAAGAGCTGGCTTTCGATGTTGGGAAAGAGCGAGCGCATCGGGAAGCGGATGCCAAAGGCCAGGCAGCCGACGGTCCACAGGAGCCCCCAGAGAGCACCGATCGCCCCCCACCGCTTTCCGGGCTTGTCGGTAAACCAGTACCCGATCCGGCGCTGCTCACGATCGAGATACGGAATCAGCGCCAGCCCCAGCAGCACGATTCCGGGAATCACGACCCCGCCAATCAGAGCCGAGTAGCCGACCAGCTCCTGTAGACCCAGGAAGTACCACGGGGCCTTTGCCGGATTCGGTGTGACCTCGGGATTGGCCGGCTGCTCGAGGGGTGCGGCCACAAAGATAGAGAGCAACATCACGACGATCAGGGTGACCGCGGTTACCGCCACCAGTCGCGTGGTCAGGAAAGGCGAGGATGGGACCGCGTCCTCCTCCCGAATGGTGCTCGGGTCCATCACCGTCACCGAGGCACCGCTGGCGATGCCGAGCACGCTCCAGGTCTTGGTCTTCTCCGGCGGCTCGGGGGCGGTCTCCCGGTTCTCGTCTCTGAGCTGCTCGACCACCGCCAGCCCACCGTCCTTGCGGATCCGCCACATATGCCAGATCGCCACCCCAAACAGCGCCAGCGGCAGAAAGACCACGTGCAGGACATAGAAGCGGATCAGGGTGTTCTGCCCGACCAGAGTGCCACCCAGCAGGAACTCGCGGATCTGTTCGCCGACCAGAGGAACGCTGGCCGCGATGTTGGTGCCGACGGTGATGGCCCAGAAGGCCAGCTGATCCCAGGGCAGCAAGTAGCCGGTAAAGCTGAGGAAGAGCGTCAGGATCAGAAGCACGACCCCCAGGACCCAGTTGAAGGGCCGATTCGAGCCCACCGCGCTCCCCTTCTTGTAGGAGCCGGTCAGAAAGACCCGAAACATATGGAGGAAGACCGCCGCCACCATCAGATGAGCGCTGATGCGGTGGACGCGCCGCAGGAACCAGCCAAAACTGACGGCGTAGTCGAGGTCCTTGATCCCCCAATACGCCCTCTCCACCGAGGGTACGTAGAGGAACATCAAGACGACGCCCGTCAGGGTCAGGATCCCGAACAGAACCATCAGCACCGTCCCTAGATAGAGCGAGTACCGAACGGCCAGGCTCTTGAGGGTTACCCGATTCGGAAACCAGTGCAGGAGAAAGTTGGCAACGACCGCCTCACCCGCCTCACGATCGGTCTGCGGACGCCAGGTCCACAACAGGCGATCCCAGAAACCCTTCTTTGGTAACAAGCTCATTTAGACCACCAACCTGAAGTCACGATCGACTTCCTGCGCAACGTCGACGACGAGCTGGCCGTCCTCCGGGGACAACTCCAGCTGAAACCACTTGAGAGGCCGCGGCGCGGGTCCGGCGAAGTTCGTGCCTTCGTCGTGGAACCGCGAGCCGTGACAGGCACAGTGAAACTCACCGGCGGACAGATAGGTGAACTTTCTCACCGTCATCTCTTTGTCCTGATTGAAGGGAGAGAACTTGACGGTGCAGCCGAGGTGGGTGCAGACGCCCGAGACGGCATGAAAAGCGTTGTCCTTCCGGAACAAGAAGAGTCTGTGCTCGTCGAGGAAGTGAACACCCGGTGTAAAGGCTTCGGGCATGCCGACCTTGAACCTCTTTGGAGGCTCGTAGTGCACGTTGGGGATCAGGGCGCGCAGTAAGGGCCAGGAGCCGACCACGACCCCTACCCCCAGGAGCCACCCGGTCAGCTTTCTCAAGAAGCCCCGTCTGCTTTCGGAATTCTCCGGCTTCACTTCATTCATCTGCTTGTCTCCACGAAGTGGAACCGCTCCATGGTCATGGCCTCCGTCGGACAGCGCTGGGCACACAGACCACAGCGGATACAGTCGGTGTCGTCTTTGAGCAGGACGGTCATGGGCTGGGATTCGTCGTGCCCGTAGCAGGCCTCGGCGGCGGCCCACTGCTCCTCCGGCATATCCACATTCGCCAGCGGCACGAAGACCAGACACTGCTCGGGACAGACGTCGGCACAACGGCCGCACAGAACGCACTTGAGGGGGTCGTAGATGGTATCCACGTGACAGACCAGGCAGCGCTCGGCCTGGGCTCGCGCTTCGGCCTCGTCGAAGACCTCTTCCACCTCTGTAATCCCGGTGCGGCGCCCTATATCCACTGTCCGTGGCAGAGCTCGATCGATCTTTTCGTAGCCGGCGAACATCTCGTAGCTGTCCGGGGGGATCCGATGCACCTCGACCTCCAGCCTCGACTGCGAGGTACCTCCCGACAGATGCTCGTGGATCGACCGGGCCGCCAGCTTCCCGTTGGCTACCGCTTCGATGGCGATGCGAGGTCCAAAGGCCACGTCGCCACCTGCATAGACACCCAGAGCTGTCGTCGCCAGGGTCTCGGGATCGATCTTTATAGTGCCGCCGCGGGTGAGCTCGATGCCGTCCGCCTCCCTGAGGAAGGAGAGATCGGGCTGCTGGCCGATGGCGAGAACCACGGAATCGGCCTCCAGCCGCATCGTCTTGTCCTCATCGAACACCGGTCTGAAGCGACCGTCGGCGTCGAAGACGCTGGTACAGGCGACCAGCTCGACCCCTTTGACCCGACCCTCACCGAGGAATCTCTTGGGACCCCAGGAGGGATGAAGCTCGACCCCCTCCTCCAGCGCTTCGTTGAGCTCGTCGCGTCCCTGTACGGTCTGTGCTGCCGGCAGCTCTGCCAGCGACTCGAGTGAGACCACATGCACCTCGGTGGCACCGCCGCGCAGCGCCCCACGCGCCGCGTCCAGGGCCGGCTGGCTGGCCGCCGCCTCGGCCGTCGCCTCGATCTCATCCATGGGCTCGTAGAACTTGCGGACCGCGGTGCGGGCGGCATCCATGGCCACGGATCCGCCGCCGATGACCACCACCCTCTCGCCCAGATCCACCCGATAGCCCTGATTGAGGTTGAGCAGGTAGTCGACCGCCTTGATTACTCCGTCCTGATCGTGCCCCTCCACCTCGAGATCTCGGCCACGACTGGCACCGACCGACAGAAAGAAGGCTTCGAAGCCCTCTTTGCGCAGGGCCTGGAGATCGAGCTCCGGCGTCAGCGGTGTGCGGTAGCGGAACTCGGCGCCCAGCTTCTCGATGGCGGCGACCTCACGGTCGATCACGCCCCTGGGCAGCCGGTATTCGGGTATGCCATAGCGGAGCATGCCGCCCGGCTGGTCGAGGGCCTCGAAGACCGTGACGTCGTAGCCCAGCAGGGCCAGATCATGGGCGCACCCCAAGCCGGCCGGCCCAGAGCCGACGACCGCCACTTTCTTCCCCTTGCCTTCCTCTTGCCTGCCGGCAAGTTGTGACAGGTGGGCCGGACGGCTGCAGCCCGGGTCCTCCTTTCCACGGAGAAGCTCACGAAAAGTCTCGGGTGAGGAGGACTCGACACCAAACTGTTCGGTGACAAAGCGCTTGAGCGGCCGGATCATCACCGCCCCGTCGATCCAGTTCCGGCGACAGGCGTCTTCGCAGGGCGCAGCACAGATCCGTCCGCAAATCGAAGCCAGGGGATTCGAGGAGCGAGCAACCAGGAAGGCTTCGAGATAGTCCCCATCGGCGATGCATTGGACGTACCGCCCCGAGTCGGTCATGACCGGGCAGGCCTCCATGCAGGGGACGTTTGTCCGGTACCAGGCTAGTTCCCGATACTCTGCGGGAAATCGTGCCTTGGAATCAAAGCTGCTCACCGATCGGGCATCCTCCCTTCCTGGTCCAATTTCGAGCGGTCGGATACGTCGGCCACATCACTCTGACGCCACGAATCAGGCGACGAGGCGGACGGTGCTGTCGCTCTCCGGCCCGCTCTACTCTTGAGTGAAAAAGCTAACAGAAGGTCTGGCGACCTTCGCCACCCCGGGGGAGGGTGGCCGCAGACACTCGCGCCCTACCCAAACGGGTAGGGCGAATCCGGCTTGACCGGTAAATACCTATTGAATGGACCGGAGGTAGACGACTATCTGCTGGAGGTTTTCGTTGGTCAGGGCCGGATTGCCCCCCTTAGGTGGCATGTCCACACCACGGGTGTTCTCCGGATGGGTTGCGGGGCGGCCTTCGATGAGGAACTGGACCAGAGCCTCGTCGGTCTGGCTCGCCACAAACGGGTTGTTGTGGAGGTTCTTGCCCAGCCGTGGCATACCCTCTGCGTTCTGACCGTGGCAGACCCCACAGGTGCGGCGAAACTGGACGAGACCCTGGGCGGCCTCCTCCGTTGCGGTCGACCCCCCGCCACCACCACAGGCGGCTCCCAAAAGCGCCACACCGCCGAGCAGCACGAGCCACAGACCAAATATCTCTCTCATCGACTATCTCCCAATTGTCTCTATGAAGATTCGGAGCTTGCGCCGGTACCCGAAAAGGCGCGCTCGCTCGGAATCATACGGTAGTGTCGGCTTTGGACAAAACCAGACAGTCTTTACTGGCTCGAGAGCAGACGTAGTGCCTCGATGGCGGCCTGGCGCACCTTGAGGCTCGGATCGTCCTTCGACAGTCGCTCCAGAAGCTCCCGCGAATCCTCCACTTCGAGGGTCGCCAACGATCGGATAGCGCTGATCATGGCCTCCTCTGCCTGAGCGGGTGTGATGTCGGGGATCTGGGTGGTCAGCGAGCGATCCAGCATCCGGTAGAGCACCGGGAGCCCAAGATCGCTGCCCAGATTGGCGAGCGCCAAAGCAGCGTTCCAACGCACGTCTACGACTGCGTCGTCCAGCAGCGGTGCAAGACCGGGAATGGCTTCCTGGTCACCGAGCTCACCAAGGCCAAAGGCCGCGGTTTTGCGGATTCCCGGATCTGGATCGGCGAGGGAGGCCATGAGTGGCGGTACCGCTCGCGGGTCGCCCGTCTTGCCGAGACCCCAGAGAGCGTATATCCGTGTCTCGGAGTTCGGATCGTCGAGCGCCTCGATAAGCAGGGGGACGGCCTCCGGGTCTTGGGTGTAGCCCAGCACCAGCGC
>CALILB010000357.1 GCA_938016625.1 uncultured bacterium
TCGTTCACCTCGAACGGGTCGAGACCGAGCAGAAACTCCTCGGTCGCCCGACGGTCGTAGTTGGGGTCCCATGAGCCGATGGCCAGAAAGTAGCGATCGCGCGAAGCCAGGGCGAATCGCGGCACATTGAAGACCGGGTGATAGGGCATGGGTAGCTTGTTGAGAGCGAACATCCCCAGCACCGCCGCGCCGGCGGCAAACAGAATCGTGGTCTCGAAAGTGACCGGAATAAAGGAGACCCAACTGTGGAGCGGCCGGCCACCGACGTTGACCGGGTAGTTGATGACCGACACCCAGTACTGGAGAAGGTACCCGGAAAAGGCCCCCACGATGCCCCCGATGAGAACGATCAGCGGCAGCTTCGACTTGTGTTGGCCAAGCGCCTCCCAGACCTCTTCGATCGGGTAGGGAGTGTAGGCCTCGAGTTGGGTATAGCCGGCCGCCCGAGATTGCTCGATGGCGTGGAGCAGCTCACGAGACGAGCGGAACTCGGCCATCAGCGCAAATTCCGGCTTGGTCGCCGCCTTGCTCATTGCGAAACCTCTTCCGGCCCCCGAGTCTGGGTCTTGGGGACGATTGTCCGCATCTCGAAGATCGAGATCATCGGCAGGAAGCGGACGAAAAGGAAAAGCAGCGCCAGGAAAAGACCGATCGAGCCGACAAAGATGGCCCAATCCCACCGCGTCCCGGCGTACATCCCCCAGGAGGAGGGCAGGAAATCTCTATGCAGGCTGGTGACGACGATGACAAAGCGCTCGAGCCACATACCCACGTTGACAAACATCGCCACCACGAAAAGAAGCGCCGGTGTGCTGCGTACCCTTTTGAACCAGAGCAACTGCGGGGCCAGGACGTTGCACAGCAGCAGGGCATACCAGTGCATCCGGTAGGGTCCCTGGATCCGGTTGAGGATCATGAACTCTTCGAACCAATTGCCGCTGTACCAGGCCATGAAGATCTCGATCACGTAGCCGTAGGCCACGATGAGGCCGGTGGCGAGCATGATCTTGCCCATATTCTGGAGGTGGCGGATGGTGATGAAGTCCTTGAGGTCGAAAAGAGACCGGAGCGGCACCGCCAGCGTGATGACCATGGCAAAACCGGCGAAGATAGCACCGGCGACAAAGTAGGGAGGAAAGATGGTGGCGTGCCAGCCCGGCAGCTGTCCCACCGCGAAGTCGAAGCTCACCACCGTGTGCACCGAGACCACCAGAGGCGTGGCCAGGCCTGCCAGCAGCAGGTAAGACGTTTCATAGTTGTGCCAATGGGTCGCCGATCCCCGCCATCCCATCGACAGGAAACCGTAGGTGATCTTCGCCAGCCGCTGTCTGGCCCGGTCGCGCAGAGTCGCCAGGTCGGGAACCAGACCCACATACCAGAAGAGCAGCGAGACCGTGGCATAGGTGGTAACGGCAAAGACATCCCACACCAACGGGCTCCGGAACTGGGGCCAGATGTCCATGGTGTTGGGATAGGGCAGCAGCCAATAGGCTAGCCAGGGCCGCCCGACGTGGATAAGGGGGAACAGACCGGCGCAGGCCACGGCGAATAGCGTCATGGCCTCGGCAAAACGGTTGATGGAGGTCCGCCAATCCTGGCGTAGGAGCAGCAGGATGGCCGAGATCAGGGTACCGGCGTGACCGATACCGATCCACCAGACGAAATTAATGATGGCAAATCCCCACCCCACCGGGATGTTGAGACCCCAGATGCCCGTGCCCTCGACGACCAGCTTGGTGAGAGCGAAGAGAAGCATCATCACCAGCGCAAAAGAAGCGCCAAACGCCGCCCACCACCAGCGTGGCATCCGAGTGAGGACGATGGAGCTGATCTGGTCGGTCACCGAGCCCGGCGAATGGCCCGGTGCGACGATCGGCGGCTTGCCCGGAGTGGTCATCTCAAGTTTTCTCCAGGCTCTGATTGGGGTTCCGCAGCTTGGCCAGGTAGCTGGTCCGTGGCCGGGTACCGAGCTCCGCCAGGATGTCGTAGCTCAAGGGCTTCGATTTGGCAGCCGAGACTTTCGATTCCGGGTCGTTGACGTCACCAAAAACGATCGCCTCGGTCGGGCAGACCTGCTGGCAGGCGGTCCGAATCTCGCCATCGCGGATCTCCCGCTCTTCCTTCTCGGCCTCGATGCGGGCGTGGTTGATGCGCTGGACGCAGTAGGTACATTTCTCCATGACCCCACGGCTGCGGACGGTGACGTCCGGGTTGCGCAACAGCTCGAGGACCGGAGTCTCGGTGTCGTTGTACTTGAAGAAGTTGAATCTCCGAACTTTGTAAGGACAGTTGTTGGAGCAGTAGCGGGTGCCTACACAGCGGTTGTAGACCATGTCGTTGAGGCCCTCGCTGCTGTGAACGGTGGCGCCCACCGGACAGACCACTTCGCAAGGCGCCTGCTCACAGTGCATGCACATCACCGGCTGGTGGTGGACGTCCGGATGATCGAGCTCACCCTCGAAGTAGCGGTCGATCCGGATCCAGTGCATCTCCCGTCCCATGGCGACCATGTCCTTGCCGACAATGGGGATGTTGTTCTCCGATTGGCAGGCGACAACACAGGCGTTGCAGCCGGTGCACGATCCGAGGTCGATCGATAGGCCCCAGGCATAGCCCGGGAACTCCCATGGGGGATACATGGAGAGATCTTCCGGTGGCGTATGCCCCATGTGCTGTGCGAAGTCGGGCTCCTGGCGGAAGTTCTCGAGGGTTCCGACCCGTACCAGATGGCGCCGTTCGGCCTCTTCGCCTTCGACGCCAAAACCGGGCTCCTCGTTGGGGCCGGGTGCGAGGCCGATGTTCGAATGGAGCTGGGTGCTGGCGAGCTTGTAGCGTTTTGCGGTCCTGCGGATCCGAGCACCGGTGACGGTCCAGGGGGCCGCGGAGGTGCGCAGCCGGTAGGCGTCGAAACCGGATCCGGAACCGACCCGGCCGGTGCGGGTACGGCCGTACCCCAGATGAATCGTCATACAGCCGTCGGCGTGGCCCGGGAGAATCCAGACCGGCAGCTCGAGACTACGGTCGTCGACCGTCACCTCGACTATCTGGGTGTTTTCGAGACCCTGCTCCAGCGCCAGCGCCGGGCTTACCAGGGCGGCGTTGTCCCAGGTCAGCTTGGTCAGCGGTTTGGGGCACTCCTGGAGCCAACCGTTGTTGTTGAAGCGGCCGTCGAAGATCGTGGGATCGGGTCGGAAAGCGAGATCGACCCCATCTGTGATCTGGCCGGTCTCGTCGATGCGAGCGGAAGCCTCGGCCGCCGCCTCGGTGCGAAGAGCCACATCCACGGCCGGCAGTGCCGAGTCGGCGATAAATCCGTCGTGGAGAGCCCGGCGCCAGCGGGTCTCGAAGCCGGTCTCCCCGAGGGCCGCTTGCCAGTAGATACGGACTAGATCGTGAGCCGGGCGGCTCCCCTCCTCGGTGAAGACGGAGAGCACTTCGGCCGCGGTCTTGCCGTCATAAAGCGGCTCGATCAGAGGTTGCGTCAGCGAGATCGTCCCATCGTAGGCACGAGCGTCGCCCCAGCTCTCGAGGTAATGGGCCGCCGGTACGTGCCAGTGACAGTGCTCCGAGGTCTCGTTGCGGTAGAGACCCAGGTGGACGCGACGGCCAACCTGCCTCAAAGCAGCGGTGAACCCCAGATCGACCGGTGCGTCATAGACCGGATTGCAGTCCAACATCACCAGGATGTCGACCTCTCCGGCCGCCATGTCGTCGGCCAGATCCGCCAAGGAGCCGGTCTGCCCTTCAGACTGTGCCTCCAGTGGCTCGGTGTGGACCACGGTGCGACCGATGTTGTCGAGGTGCCCGTTGATGGCGTGCGCCAGGGCATGGACCTCGGAGTCGGCATAGTCACCGGCGACAACGACACTGCTTCCCCGGTTCGCTTGGAGGTCTCTGGCGACGGCGCGCAGCCACTCACCCTGACTACCGACGTTGGCGCCGGCCGGCGCCGACGCGCCGGGCACACCGACCTCCGCGGCCAGAGCGGCGGCAAAACTCGCCAGCTGGCTCGGGCGCAGAGGGAGACGGTGGTCGGCCACCGTGCCGGTGGCGGTGGGCATGCTCTCGACGGCGTAGAGGCGGTTCATCTCCGGGTGGTCTGCCGCTGCCCGCCGGCGCGACATGAAGTCCCGGGCGTAACGCACGGCACCCGGCCCGCTGGTGAGGAAGTCGGCGTCGAGTGCGACAACGACGTCGGCGGCAGCGAAGTCGTATCGAGTCGCTACCGCCCGGCCGAAAGCCGACTCGGTTCCATGCAGCAGGTTGCTTCGAGTGACCGCGTCGTACTGGTGCCACTTGGCCTGTGGGTACTCGCTCAGGACCTGTTGGATGAGAGCTGCCAGGGAAGGTGAGGTTACCGTGCCGGTCAGCAGTCGCAGACGGGCATCGGCCAGGGTCTTCGACCGGGTGTCCTCGACAAAGGCCGACCAGGAGCGAATGCGGTCCAGGTTCGTGACCACCTGCGAGCGATCGGGATCGTAGAGACTCAGCACCGATGCCTGGGCAAACAGATCGGTGGCGCCGAGGCTCGCAGGATGCTCGGGGTTCCCCTCGACCTTTGTCGGTCGACCCATGTGGCTCTCGGCCAGCAGACCGGAGGCCACACCGCCGAGCGTCATCGAGGTGGCGAAATAGAGGGGTCGGCCCGGAACCAGGCTCTCCGGCTGCTCGACATAGGGGACGATCTTCTCCAACGGCTGGCGGGTGCAGGCGGTCAGTCCACCGAGAGCCAGTGAGGCGCTCATCAGCTGCACAAAACGGCGCCGGCTGACGCCGTCGGGGAGCTCGACACCCATCTCGGGGAACTCGTTGTGGAGGAGCTGCTGGAACTCTTCGGTCTCGGCCAGCTCGTCCAGGCTGCGCCAGAACCGCGGACCTCGAGTACCTTGGAGACGCTCCCGCATCGCCGCCAGGTCGATCCGCGATCTGCGACTCGTGCTGGAGTCTTCCGCTGGGTGATCGATCTTGGTCAACTCGGCAGTACCTCTAGCGATGACAGACAGAGCAACTCAGCTTGCTCTGCACGTTGTAGTCGGCGATCAGACGGGCACCCTCTGTTGCCTGGTCGGCTGACACCCAGTCCATGTTGTAGATCTCGGCGCGCGGACGAACGTACTTTTCCGGGGCCCGATGACAGTCGAGACACCACTCCATCTGCAACGACTCGGCCTGATACATGAGAGGCATCTGATCGACCCGGCCGTGACAGCTGGCGCAGCCGATTCCTTTGGCCACATGGATGCTGTGGTCGAAATAGACGAAATCGGGTAGATCGTGGACCCTCGTCCACTCGATCGGCTGGCCGGTACGGTAGCTCTCACGCACCGGCTCCAGCATCGGGCTCTCGTTCCAGATGAGCTTGTGGCAGTTCATGCAGGTGGCCGATGGGGGGATGCCGGCAAAGCTCGACTCCTCGACCGTTGTGTGGCAATAAAGACAGCTGATTCCTAGTCCGGCAACATGGTGATCGTGGCTGAACGGCACCGGCTGTTGGAGAACGATTCCCTGCCTTGTGGCGAGAGACGAGCGGTTGAGGGTAACCATGACCCAGGCGAGGATGGCGAGAATGAACAGGGCGCCGAACATACTGACTCTCGCCAGTGTGTTCGTGCTGGGCTTGAAGATCTGGGACATCCCTCAGAGTCGACCCAATGTCGAATCCCCGGTCGAAGTAGGAAAAGCAGCCCTCCTCGACCCACCGATTGGAAAGGTCCTTGTGAGGAGCTTCACAAGGTTCGGGTAAGCATACTTATGTCCGGGGTGCTGTCAAGCAACCCGGACAGTGGTAGCGATGTGCTGAGATGGGGCCTATTTGACGGCCGCGCCCTGCGGCCAGCGGAGGAAGATCCCGTCGACCCAGACGATGTCTTCGTCGTAGGCGGTGGAGACAAACGGCCCAACGGTGTAGGGATTCTTGTCGATCGGCCCCTCCACGCCGTCGCGGCCCAGGCTCCGCATCCCGATGACCTGCTGGCTCGACGGATTTCCCGACCAAGCATATTCGAAGGCATTTCCCCAGCCGTCGTCCTTGGGGACATGGCGGGTGTAGAACATCGTGGAGCTCATATACAGGGTGGAGAGCAGTCCCTCAGCGGTAATGTCGCGATCCAGCTGCGCCCAGTCGAAGGTATTGGCACCGGCGGAGGCGACGGCCGCCACGTCGGTCAGCCAGGAGTACCAGGCGGTTCCCAGGTTTCTCATATTGGCCATCGTCCGCCGCTGATTGGCCTTCTGGAGGGCATCGAGCAAGTTGGGGATGAGGATGGCCGCAATGATGCCGATTATCGCGACCACGATGAGGAGCTCGATGAGAGTAAATGCGCGCCGCTGCCTTGATCTGGCCATGATTCCAAATAGAGGGTCACCTAGCCCATAGACTGGTACGCATATACCGTGCCAGGGCGGGCAGGCAGGTGTGGCGGTGCCGGAGGGGAAGGTCCATGGGGTGGGTCTGACAAAAACTTGCAGCCTGGTGGCAATCTCTGACGGGCCGCGGTAAGCTCCCCGCCCCATGACACAAGTCGAGGAGCCTCGCTCCGAAGCCCCTGGGAGCAAGGACGAGCAGCCGAGTGCCCTGCGCACCTTTCTGGGTCTCTTCCTGGTGCCGTTGTTGGTGGTCCTGGCCTGTGTTGCCGTCTTTATCGGTTTCGGGTGGATTGCCTACGACCGCCAGAGCACCAGCGACTATTTGAACGATCTCCGTTCGTCATGGAAGCCACGGCGGGCGCAGGCCGCCTACGAGCTGTCGAAGATTCTCACCGCCGATCCGACAGCTCTCGACGAGGAGCCGGGAATCCGCGAGGAGGTCCGACGTCTCTTTACCGAGACCGACGACGAGGAGATGAAGCGGTATCTGGCGCTGGTGCTGGGCTACACCCAAGACCCGGAGGCCGTCCCCCTGCTTATCGAGGCGCTCGACGATCCGAACTCCGAGACACGGATATACGCTCTCTGGGGTCTCGGCAAGACGGGCGACCCGCGAGCGGTACCGCCACTC
>CALILB010000358.1 GCA_938016625.1 uncultured bacterium
GCGGCCGGAGCGTAGTCCCGCCAGGCGTTGCGCACACCCTTGTACGCCCGATAGGACTTGGCTAGGGTGCCGGGAATCTCTTGGAGTGGGTACTTGGCCAGAAAGGCGAGCCCCTTCGAGGGCGGGATGGCGGTCATATAGAGACGGTTGAGCTCCTCGTAGAAATCCTTCAACGGCAACCGCGTCGGCAGCAACGTGTGCAGAAAGTCGAAGTACCGGGTGTCGTGCGTCAGCATCTCGTCCTTGACTTCATCGTAGAGATCGGTCCCCGGCAACGGAGTCAGGACCGCGAACGAGGCGAATTTCAGCTCCAGCTGGCGACAGTATCGCCTCATCGCCGCAAAATCCTCTTTGTCGAAGTCGGGTCGGACGATAAATGAAGCATAGATGTCGACGCCGAGATCGTTCAGAACCCTTGCCGCTTGCTCGTTGTCCTCGACCGTCGAGCCCTTGTTGACGTACTCGAGATCCTGCCCCCGGAACGACTCGAAGCCGACGAACAGCCGCTCGAGACCGACGTCGCGCCACATCTCGAGCAGATCGGGGTGGCGGGCCACGGTGTCGCTGCGGCCATAGAGAAAGAAGCGCTTCTGGAGCTTTGCTTCCTCGATCAGGTGGGCGAGCTTCTTCATCCGCCCGTAGTCCAACAGTGACTCGTCGTCCGCAAAGAAGATGAACTCCTCGTTGATCGCGGCCAGTTCCTCGACGACGCGCTCGGGTTTTCTTCTGAAATAGTGACCTCCGGCCAGCTTCCACAGTGCACAGAAGTTGCACCGATAGGGGCATCCCTTGGAAGTGCGGATGGAGGCCAGGGGTTTCATGTACTCGGAGTAGTACTCGCCCCGAATGGCCGCGGTGAGACGGCGATCCGGGAAGGGGAAAGCGTCGAGGTCGATGTCGTGTGGTCCACCCTCACCGACCCCCTTCTCACCCATGGCCAGCTCCACCCCCGCGATCGAGACGAGCTCTTCTCGGCGATCGAGCCGCCGAACGATCTCTTTGAAGGGAAAGACCCCCTCGCCGGCGACGACGACATCGATGTGGGGTGACTCGAAGTCTTCGGGGGCCACCGTGGCGTGATGCCCTCCAACCACGGTGAGTACCTCCGGGTCCCAACTCTTGATCTCCCGGCACAGCTCCCTGACCACGCTGACATGGACCGTGTAGCCGGTGACGCCGACGACATCGGGACGGAATTCCTCGAGGACGGTTTTCACATCGTGGTCGAGCCGCTGGTCGTGGATCCTCACATCGTGATCGCCCACCAGGCCCGCGGCGAGGTACTCGAGGGCCAGGGGCTCGAATAGAAACACATCCTCCCCACCCAGGGTGAGGGGTGCTTTGGCCGGCTCTACAAGCAAGATTCTCATGACAACGACTCCGCCCGGCGTTTTATACCCAGAAGACACTTACGCATCATGATGATCTCGAAGGCGTCGAGGACCAATCGCGATCGGATTCCTCCTGTCCCTACCCTCAAACGCGTCACCAACCGGGTCTTGTCCGCAGTGATCGCATAAAGACCCCACGCCCACGTCGCCTCGGTGTCGCCCTCAAAGACCAGCAACAGATGTCTGGCGGGCTCCAAGATCTCCACCTTGGCCGTGGCGTCCTGGCTCAGGGGGACCAGATCACCCAGGCGGAGGTTCTGGAGCTCGGGGATGATCCGCTCGGCGCTGGGAATGCCATCGTTGTCGAGCTGATCCCAGCTGTAGAACCCGGCCCGCAGGTAACCCATCTGTACAATCCAGGGCCAGATCTCATCGCGACTAGCAGCGATCGTCACTGCCCGTGTGGCGTCGAATATGGGACCCTCGACGATTTCGTCACCTGGCATCGGACGGTCGATCTCTTTGTCGGTGGCACCCCACGTCCGTGCCCAGGGCCGGTAGACCAACCCGAATAGGATGATGGCCAGAACAAAAATGAAGCCGACGAGAACCGCGGTCTTCCTGGGGCTCATGGCGAGCCTCCCCCTATAGAATAGTACGCACTGGCTCTCACCCTGTTTCGTTCTGTTGGCGAGGTAAGTTCGGGGGCCCCTACCAGTAGCCGATTGAAGGAGGACCGATATCGTGACTCAGAGCACTCCCGCAGCCCACTTCCAGACCCCCGTGATTGAGCTCGGTGTCGACCGCCGCGCCGCGTTCATAACTCGCACCTACGTGCACCTGTTCGCCGCCATCCTGGCCTTTGCCGGGATCGAGATCTATCTCTTCTCCTCCGGGCTCGCCGAGCGGCTTGCCGCCACCATGCTGAGTGTCTCGTGGCTGTGGATCCTGGGCGGCTTTCTCGTCGTCGGCTGGCTTGCCAGCCGCGCGGCTCACACCGCCAGGTCCCTTGGGGCGCAGTACGTGGCGCTGGCCGGCTATGTCATCGCCAACGCCATCATCTTCGTACCGCTGCTCTACATGGCCCAGTCGGTGGCGCCGGGTGCCATCCAGAGTGCCGCGCTCGCCACCCTGGTGGGCTTCGGCGGGCTGACACTGGTGGCCTTCGTCACCCGCAAAGATTTCTCTTTTCTCGGCGCGTTGCTCAAG
>CALILB010000359.1 GCA_938016625.1 uncultured bacterium
GAGGAGGGCAGCAAGCTCCTCAGCACCCTGGTGGACAAGGGCGAGAAGTTCGAGACCAAGCAGCGCAAGCAACTGGACAAAGTCCTGCGCCGTGTCGATGATGCCAAAGGCAAGGCTGGATCTACCTGGGGCAAAGTCGAAGACACCATGGACAAGAAGGTGGGCGACGCGCTCAAGCGTATGGGTGTCCCCACCCGCAGTGAGATCAACAAGCTCACCAAGCGGGTCGAGGAGCTGACCCTCAAAGTCGATCAGCTCAAGCCAAGGACAACCACCAAGGCCCGCAAGACCGCCTAGGATTGCCGCCATCATGGCGACAATCACCACCGCCGAGGGCCGGACCGAGAAGAAGATCGGCCTGGCCCTCGCCGGAGGTGGTCCCCAGGGAGCCCTCTATGAGATCGGCGCCATTCGCGCTCTCGAGGAGGCGTTGGAAGGGGTCGACCTCTGCGATATCGATGTTTACGTCGGTGTCAGCGCCGGCGCGGTGATCGGCTCGATTCTCGCCAACGGCGTCACCACCGCTCGGCTCTGCCGGGCGGTAGTCGATCCCGGGCCCGCCAATCCCTTTCACTTCCGCACCTTCTACAGCCCCGCCTTTGAGGAGTTTGGCCGCCGGAGCCTGGGTATCCCGCGGCTCCTGCTCCAGTCCCTTTGGACCTTTGTCAGCAATCCCCGCGACCTCAATCTCCTGGATTCGCTGCTTCCTCTGAGCCGCGCCCTGCCGATCGGGGCCTTTAGCAACGAGCCGCTGCGGGAATTCCTGGAAGAGGCGTTCAACCGCAGCGGGCGCACCGACGATTTTCGCCGCCTGGAAAAGCACTTCATCGTCGTGGCCGCCGATCTGGACTCGGGTGAGCCGGTGCGGTTTGGCGAGCCGGGCTTTGACCACATTCCCATTTCACGGGCGGTACAGGCGAGTACCGCGCTGCCCGGCCTCTATGCACCGGTAAAGATCGAGGGCCGGCACTATGTCGACGGTGTACTACTCAAGACGATGCACGGGTCGGTGGCGTTGGGCGCCGGTGCGGAGCTGCTGCTCTGCCTCAATCCCCTGGTGCCCGTCGACACCGCCTCCGCCGTCGACGAAGGCTTCATGCGGCGAGGAAAGCTGATCGACCGTGGGCTGCCGACCGTCCTTTCCCAAAGCCTGCGCACCATGATCCGGTCGCGGTTGGAAGCCGGTCTGTCGTCCTACGAGAATGTCTTTCCCGAAGCCGATGTGATCCTGCTCGAGCCGCCGCGGGACGATTACAAGATCTTCTTCACCAATGTCTTCAGCCTCGCTACCCGGCGAGCCGCTTGCGAGCATGCGTATAACGTCACCCGCAGGCAGCTCTACAACCGCCGAGAGGAGCTGGCCCCGCTGCTGGCGCAGCACGGGATCCGTTTGCGCACCGAGTATCTGGAGAAGGAAAACGTGGATCTCTGGTGTCAGGTTGGAGCGGAGAAGAGAGATGGGAACTCGGTTCTCGACGATCTGGACTGCACCTTGAGCCGCCTCGAGGCGCTCTTGAGCGACGTTTCCTAGCTTCCCCTGCCCCGGCGGATTCCCAGCAGCAACCCACCGACAAAAAGCGTAGCCCAGACCGGCCAGGGTCCGTTGGCCGCGGCCACGATGGCCCCGGCGACGATACAGAAGCCGCCAAAGACAGTGCCGCGAATCCCGGAAAAGGGGTTCTCCGGTTGACGGTGGGTCGCCTGCTCCAGAGCTCTGAGCCCTTCCGTTACCAGCATGGGGGCCTTGACCAGGGCGTCGACCAGCTCCGGCGCACCACGCAGGCTCTCGCGGGCGATGCGGACCGGGCTGAACTGGTTGAGAAAGATCTGGTTGATGTGGGGTTTCGAAGTGGAGGCCACATCGAAGCCGGGCTTGAGTAATTGGCCGACGCCCTCGAAGGTGACGATGGCCTTGACCATCAGCACCATCTCGACGGGAAAATACATGCGGTAGGCCCCACCTTTGCCGACCGATTCCATGATCAGTTGAGCGATCGAGAAGTCCTCGAAGTTGGAGCTGCGCTGCCAGCGCCGGCAGATCTCTTCAACGTCTCGACGAAATCCCTTGACGTCGCTTCCCGGCCCCGCATCGGCGATCAGCGAAAGATAGCGTGCCGCATTCTCCGCGTCCCCCATCACCAGACAGTAGTAGTAGTAGAGCAGCGTTCGACGAAGCTCGTCGTCGAAGCGCCCCACCATCCCGAGATCGATAAAACCGGCCTTTGGTCCCGGCAGCACCACCAGGTTGCCCGGGTGCAGGTCGGCGTGGAAAAAGCCGTCCCGATAGAGCATCCGAATGATGACCGTCGCGCCGAGGTCGACGATGCGGTCGCGGTCGGCCTCGCTCAGGGTCTGGATGGCGGGATCGTTTGGCCGCACACCGCGCAGATACTCCATGACCAGCAGGTCCTGGGTGGTGTACTCGCGGTAGATGGCGGGAAAGACCACATCCGGCAGATCCTTGAAGTTGGCGGCAAAGGTCTCGGCGTTGTCGGCTTCGGTGCGTAGGTCGGCCTCCCTGAGGGTGTAGTGGAGAAACTCACCGATGACTCTTCTCGGTTGGTAGCGAGCCAGAAAGAGCTGCAGAAACCGGCCGAAGATCCTGAGCAGCACCGAGTCGGTTTTGAGGGTCTCGCGAATACCCGGCTTCACCAGCTTGATGATCACGGCGTCGCCCGCCAGCATGGTCGCCTGGTGAATCTGGCCGATGGAGGCGGAACCCAACGGCGTGGGCTCGACCCACGAGAAGACTCCACCTACGGGCCGGCCGATCTCGCGCTCGACCAACTCCAGATAACGGGCAAAGGGCAAGGCCGGCAGACGGTCGAGGAGGTTTTTCAGCTCCTCGGTGATCTCTGGCGGCAGGATGTCTTCGCGCAGGCTGAGGACCTGACCGAGCTTGATATAGGTCGGACCGAGGGTCTCGAAGCGCTTGCGAAGCTGGACTGAAAAGGGCAGCTTGACCAGCTTGCGGCTGACAAACGGCCGCGTCAGAAGTGCCAGCGTCCAGGCCGACCGATACCCCAGACCGTGTCTCTCCTCCTTGGTCCGGGTCCTTACCCAGGCGTTGAGTCCTCCAAAGAGCGTGCCAAAGAAGTGCCGCCAGGTCGAGATCAACCGCCGTAGCAGACCGTGGGGTCGGCTCTCGATCAGGAGCTCGAACTCGGTGTCGCCTGCGACTTTCAACTTGGGATCAGATGGAGACGGGTTGGAGTCGGCGACCGGTGTGGTGGGATTGGCCATGACTCGCCTCAGCCGCATTCAGCTTAGCTGCTTTGGCGGGAGTTGGAAAGACCGAGGCCGATCTGCTAGGGTTCTTCAGGACTTTGTGGGCGTTTCAGCCCGCGTAATTCCGGAGGGATCCCGGCGCAGAAAGGCCAGCCATGACCAACACGATCGTCTGCGGTATGCAGTGGGGTGATGAGGGGAAGGGCAAGATCGTCGATCTAATCTGCCCGGCTTTCGAAGTGGTGGTGCGGTATCAAGGCGGGAACAACGCCGGTCATACCGTCAAATTCGGCGACAGTCACTTTGCCTTGCATCTCATTCCGTCGGGTGTCCTCCACCCGGAGACCCTGTGTGTGCTGGGCTCCGGGATGGTCATCAACCCGGACGTGCTGTTCGATGAGCTCGACGGCCTTGGCCAGGCCGGGATCGAGGCGGAAGGGCGTCTGTTCATCTCGGACCGGGCTCATGTCCTGCTGCCGCTCTACGCCGATCTGGATCAGGCGCGGGAGCTGGCCCGGGGCAAGGGGCAGATCGGGACCACGGCGCGCGGTATCGGACCGGCCTACGAGAGCAAGGCGGCTCGCGCCGGGCTGCGGATGACCGACCTCTATGCCGGTGATCTGGAGACCCGGGTTCGAAATCTGCTTGTACGTCTCGAACGTGAGATCGTCGATCTGGGTGGACAGCCGGTGGGGCATCCGGCACGGCTTGCCGATCAGATGCGTATGTGGCGGGACAAGTTGGGACCCTATCTCTGCGATACCGCCAAGAAGATCAACGGTTGGATGGACGAAGGGAAGAATGTCCTCTTCGAGAGCGCCCAGGGAGCGCTGCTCGACCTGGATCACGGCACCTACCCCTATGTCACCAGCTCCAACCCGACGGCCGGCGGCGCCTGCACCGGGAGCGGTGTCCCGCCGACCCGGATGGACGGCGCCATCGGAGTGCTCAAGGCCTACACCACGAGGGTTGGCGGTGGCCCCTTTGTGACCGAGCTCGAGGAAGACGCCGGCGAGGAGCTGCGCAACCGAGGCAACGAATTCGGCACCACGACCGGCCGGCCCCGACGCTGTGGCTGGCTCGATCTGGTGGTAGCCCGCTACGCCCGCATGCTCAACGGCGTCGACACCGTGGCGCTCACCAAGCTGGATGTGCTCGACGACCTCGACGAGATCAAGGTCTGTGTCGGCTATCAGGTGGGTGGAGAAGTGGTAAAGGACCTGCCGGCCAAGCTGGACGACCTCGAAAAGGCGCAACCGGTCTACACCACGGTCAAGGGTTGGAAGCAGGAGACGGTGGGCATCGTGGACTTCGACAAGCTGCCGGAGGCAGCCAAGGAATACATCGGCCTCATCGAGGACGGTGTCGGGGCACCCGTGGGCCTGATCTCGACCGGTCCCCGTCGCGAGGAGACGGTAATGCGACCGGAGACCCATCTGCTCGAGCTGATCTCGGGACGCGACGATGTGGTTCTCAGCCAGCGAGCGGCGCACGCCAATCAGGCCGAGTCCTCGGATTGATCTTCGGAGGACGAGAAGGCGCCGATCATCTTGTTGTCGGGCCTTCGCTTTTCTATACTTTCGCTTCTGAGATTTTGACGGGCCGTTAGCTCAGTTGGCAGAGCCGCGGACTTTTAATCCGAAGGTCGTAGGTTCGATTCCTACACGGCCCACCAAGCAATCCACCGATACCAGATCTACGGGCCTGGCCCCCAAGCGCCTCGGAGGAAGTCTGTGCCTCCATAAGAGGCGTTGAAGACCTTCCTTCTGAGCTCATTCGCCAGCCGCACTGGCGCGAGCGGTTTGCATTTTTTCCTTGTTAGCGCTAGCGTCAACGCTAACGCTATGATATGATATTACCAAACGGGAGGAAGCCGCCTAGAAGCGAGCCACTAAATACCTTTCGGGAGCTCAGCAAAAGAGAAGAGCGATGGCTGACTAACCTGGTTACTTCAACAACCGGGCGTCATTGAAAACGGAGGCCGCCAAGAATGAGGGAATCCGCCACACTCAAGACCGATCTCGACCTGCAATCTTTCGCCTTCGGTCTGATGGGTCGCTTCCTGGACGAAGAGCCCGTCGCCGCCGCAACGCTCCTGCTGATGGTGGCAGTCAATGAAGGCTTTGTGACGACCGAGGAGGCTCGTCAGATCGGCGAGGCCGCAAGGTACGACCCGTTCACGGTCAACGAGGCCCTAGCCGATCTTATGGAGCAACGTAGCCTCATGAGCCGGACAGATGTGGAGTTCTTCCTGGGCAGGCCGAGCAGATGACTCCACCAGCAGAAGAGCTCCGGATTGCTTGCCTGGGATACGCGAGTGCTACGGTCCGGAGCTGAGGAGATTGGGAGACGGAGATTATGACCGGTCCGCGAAAGGGGAAGCTCGGCGGAACGAGCACGATCCACCGATTTCCCAGGGCGGGTGTCATGAGGCGAAAGACGATCTATCTCACCGTCGAAGAATGGGACGCCATCGAAGAGGAGCAGCAAGAGAGACTGCAGTCGGCAACACGGATCATCCGTGACGCTGTACGAGACCATCTTGGGCTTCCGGCTCTCGATCACGCATCGAAGCTCTAGAGTCCGAAGGTCGTTGGTTCGATTCCTACACGGCCCACCAAGACACCTCCCCGTACAACACGGTCTCACGACGTAAACTAGCCCTCGGGGACCGTTTCGAGGTGACTACCGAGCATAGTCGAGAGTGTTTTCGGGTCGACGATCTGTTGATCGATGTCGGTGCGGTGGCTGTTTGGCGTGGTGATGAGCAGCTCGCGGTTCCCGATCTCTCCTTCACCACCCTGGCGCTGCTGATCCGCCGCGCCCCCGACGTCGTCTCGCATGATGAGTTGGTCGCAGAAGTCTGGGGGGGCATGGCCGTCTCCGACGAGACCATCACCCAGAGGATCGCTCTGCTGCGCCGGGCGTTGGGCGACGATTGGCGCGAGCCACGCTACATCCGCTCGGTCCGGGGGCGTGGCTATCAGCTCGTACCGGTTCCCGAGCGCGCCGAGGGTCGCGCCGTAGCTCGGATCGAGAGTGAGGCCGGTGACCACGTCGCCGCGCCGGCCCGCACACGAAAGAATGCCGGACGCTTTCGCCCGCTGCTGCCGATCGTCGCGGTCGTAGCCGTTCTGCTGGCGGTCTCTGTCGTCGTTCTCAATCGATTCTCATCGGTGCCGGAGCCGAGCACACCCGCATCCTTGGAGCCCGGGGTCTCCGCGGCGGAGCTTGTCGACCGCGCTCGTGAGTACTTCGACCTTCACCGCGAGCAGGACAACGAGCGGGCGATCAAACTGCTTCAGCAGGCGCTGGAAGGGAACCCGGACGACCCACTGGCCTTGGCCGGTCTATCCCTGGCCTTCAGTCAGCGAAGCGCCAAGTTCAATCAGCCGATCGAGTGGGCAGGCGAAGCGGAAGGACTCGCCCGCCTGGCCATAGCCATCGATCCGACTCTTGCCGAGGCTCAATACGCTCTTGGGCTTGCCCTCGACGCCCAGGGCCGGGAGAAGTCCGCGTTGGCTTCGTACAAGCGAGCAGTGGAGCTCGACCCGCGCCATCTGCGAGCCCTGGCTGCCGGTGCCTATGTCTTGAAGGTTCGGGGAGACCTGGCCGAAGCCCTGCGATGGAATCTGCAGCTGCTCCAACAGGATGACAGTCTTCACTACGTCGAAGTCCAGATCGCCGACACCCTGGCCGCTCTCGAGCTCAACCCCACCGCGGAGGTCTGGTACGAGAAGGCCGTCACATTGCGACCCGACAACCTGTTCGCGGCCACCGCGTATGCGGCGTATCGCCTCAGCCGTGGCGATCTGACCGGTGCCGAGACGCTCATCGAGCAGGCGGTCGAGGCTGGGGTCGAGCGGCCGGAGCTGTTCGAGCTTCGCGGACACCTGGCGGCCATGCAGGGCGACACCGAGCAGGCGCGAGAGATGTATCGCCAGGCTATCGAGATCACTCCCCGTTCGTCCGCCGCGGAGCGGTTGCAGGTGCTGGCGGTAAGGGAGGATCCAGACACCTATGGTCCGGAGGCTGTGAGAGAGATCGAGCAGATCGACGAAAGCCTGCGCGCCGGCATCGAGTGGCCACCCGCGGCCATCGACTTGGCCATCCTCGCCACAGCCATCGGTGATCAATCCGCCGCCGTCGCGGCCATCGATCGGGCCATCGATCTTGGCTACCGCGACTCGGCCTGGCTGCTGGTCGACCCGGCTCTTGCCGACTTGCGGGAAGAGGCGGGATTCTGGCTACTGATCGAGCGTATCGGCGAGCGCGTGGCCGGGGAGCGCGAAGCCGTGCTAGCCGCCGACTGGCTGCCCCCTGGTTTTCTCGATCCCGTCCGCTAGCAGGGCTTGGCAGTCACGGGCAGCCTAATCTCCAATCCCGTCGACGGCCGGCAGGATGTAGTCGGGGACAAACTCGTCCTGCATCCGGTAGAGGACCCGATCGTTGTAGTTGCCGGCGAAAAAGGTCACCAGGAGATCGAGCTCCGGGATAGCGATCACCACCTGGCCCCCATTACCACCGGCAAAGAACGCCTTTACCGAGCCTCCCTTGTAGGGATAGTCGATGACCCACCAGAGATAGCCGTAGTGGCGCTCGCGCACCTCGAAGAGCGGCTCGGTGGCGCGAGCAGCAAACTCCGCACCCAGAAGCCGCTTTCCATTCCACATCCCGCCGCCGAGATAGAGCTGTCCCAATTTCATGAAATCCCGTGGCAGCCAATAGATGCCTCCACCCATGTAGGGCTCGCCGGTCGGTTGCAGATTGAGATGGTAGCGATCGATCTCGAGGGGTTCGGCAATGAGGCGGTGAAAGAGCCTCGGTAGGGATTCGCCCGTCGCCCGACTGAGTAAGTTGCCGAGAAGATTCGAGCCCGCCGAGCAATAGAC
>CALILB010000360.1 GCA_938016625.1 uncultured bacterium
GCCAATTCCCACTCTGCATGTCGTTACGCAGCAGCTGCACACCCTCGTAGAGATGAACGATCAGGATGTCGAGGTCACCGTCGGCATCGAAGTCGGACAGCGCCAGACCGCGGCCGACATGAGGCGTCGCCAACAGCTCGGAGAGCGGCGCCAGGTCGTGAAAGTACTCGCCCTGTTGATTCCAGAGCAGCATCGCGGACTGCGTCTTGAGTCCCTTTGGCACTTCGTCGGTCTCCAGGGTGCTGCCGTTGATCACCAGCAGATCGAGCCACCCATCGGCATCCAGATCCACAAAGCCGGTCCCCCAGCCGATCGAATGCAGGGCTATCTGGCCGAGTCCCAGACGGGCCGCCTGGTCGGAGAAGCTGAGCTGGAGCGGCTGGCCCTCGACCCGGTTGCGCTCGAGCTCGACCAGACGGGAGTCGTAGAGAGCGTTCTCCTGGGCGATCCAGTGGGTGACAAACAGATCCTCATCACCATCCCGGTTCCAGTCACCCGTCGCCAGCCCCATGGCTCCCCTATAGTCGGCCACCCAGGCCGCCAGGCTGACGTCCTCGAAGGTCTCCCCGCGGTTGAGAAAGAGCGCGTTGTCGGAGATGTCGTTGGCCACGTAGAGGTCCAACCTGCCATCGTCATCGAAGTCCTGCCAGAGGGCGCCGAGGCTGCGACCGGCCGGGTTCGACACTCCCCACAGCTCGGCCACCTCGGTAAAGGTGCCGTCGCCATTGTTCTGGAAGAGGAGATTCCGTTCCGGCTCGAAGCTGGCCGGATTGAGGGTGTAAGGGACGGCCGTTCCATACTGCTGAGAGACCTGCCTCTGCCCTCCTCCATCGGCAAGGTACTGAACATAGCCACAGACATAGAGATCCAGATCACGGTCGTTGTCGAAGTCGCCCCAGGAGACGCCGGACCAGTAACCCTCGAGTTCGGGAAAGGACTCCTCGCGCACAAACCGCCCCTGCTCGTTACGCAACAGGAGCAGGCTGTTGTAACCGGTGATCGCCAGGTCCTGCCAGCCGTCGCCGTCGAAGTCGCCCCAGGCCGCACCCATGCCGCTGATGCGCAGCTCGGGAAAATCCTCGACCTGGCGGAAAGTCGCGTCGCCCAGATTCTCGAAGAGCTGGGAGGGCGCCCACGCCTCCTGTGGCTGGGTCAGGGTGCCGCCGGCTGCGACCAGGAACAGATCGTCGTCGCCGTCGTTGTCGTAGTCGCCCCAGGCGGCACCCGAGCCCATGTCCTCGGGAAGTTGCGAGGTACGGTCACCAGTGAAAGAGCGGAAGTCGGCGAGTCCCGCGGCGGCAGTGACGTCGACAAAGACGGGCATGGGAGCTTCCGCCGGGAGGTTGCGTGAGAGCTTGGCGGTGATGTCAGGCAGCTCTTCGCCCGGCCGGCGCACTTCCGGGCGGGCGGCCCGATAGATGAGGTATCCCACCGCGGTCCCGGCGACCGCGATTATCACCAAGATCGTCGCTACACGCCGCAGCCGCCGCTGTCGACGCCCCCAGTGTTTGTGGCGTGTGCCCTTTGAAGATGTGGCGGGATCGTTCATCCCGCCACCATTCTATCCACCGGCCGGAACCGGCGATCCGTCGCCGTCCTCCCGGGTTTCGACCTGTGCGGTCTCGTCCAGAACATCGACCGTGGCCCAGGCCCGGTTCATCTCGATGACCGGTGCGGTCAGACCCGAGTCCTCACCCAGCAGGAAGTTGATGAGGAACTGATCGACCTTGCGGTACATCAGTTTGGCCACCACCTGATACTGAGCCACACCCTCCTTGTACGGAATCTCGAAGTCCTGCACTTCCTCGCCGTATTTGGCCAGATCTCGCGGCTCACCCTGCGCCATGGTGGTAGGACAATCGACCATGTACTCCACGGTGTCCGAATAGCCGGGAAACAGTGCCCGGCGATAGCGCACACCCACCATCTCCCACAGATTGTGGCGGTCGATGAGATTGCCGTATTGATCGACCGGCTCGGCTTTGAACAAGAAGCTGCCCGGCTCGATGAAGTGCTTCTCATCGCGGGTGCCGGAGGAGAAGATCTCGTTGCCCTGCTCGTCGAAGACGTGGATCTCCACCCAGCTCTGGATGATGTCCAGGGGGCCGGTGGGAAAATCGTGCCCCACCTTGTTGGCGGTCATCACCAGTCGGATCGGCATGGTTTCACCTTTGGTCACCGAGTCCGGGGTCTCGAGGGCGAGCTCGACCACCGGCCCCTCGCGCCACTTCTCCTGGATCTCAGGGATCTCGAACTTCCCCTGCAACCACTGCTCTGTCAGCAGCAGCTGCTCCTCGTAGCCCGGCAGCTCGAGCATCGCCGGCACCATGCTGTTGGCGGCGATAAAGCGATGACTGCGGTGCTTGCCGTCATCGGGAGTCCGGTTGTAGTCGGTGGCGTCGCCGGCCGCCGGATCGGAGGAAGCCACCAAGGGCATGTGGCACTCTCGGCACTCGACGGTCTTCTCCGGGTCACCCTCGACAAACCAGTGACTCGCCTTCCAGTTGTCATACTGGTTCTGGAGCTGCACCCAGCCCACCCGGTTGACCTCCTGGTCGATGAACTGTTTGTGGCAGGCGGCGCAATACTCGGGCGCCTTGAACATGCGCTTGCTCAGCTCCAGATGCTCGTCGGGATAGGTGCGGATCAGAAAGTCGCTGACGAACTTTCCCAGCCCCTCCTCTTGCCACTGCCAGAGATAGGTCGAGGGTTGGGTCATTACATAGTTGGCATTACCCTGCAGATCGGTCTCCCTGACCCCATGACAGACGAGACAGGAGATTCCCTCCTGGTAGCCGTGGAGGCCGGTCAGATTCTCCGCAAATATGTTCTTGGTTCCCGAGAACAGCGAGATGGGATCGTGGCAGCCGCCGCAGTAGCGGGTCGACTCGGGCCCGTTCTGCTCCGCCATTACGCTCTGCACCTTCTGGAAGAGGGGATCCATGGCCGCATAGCGATGAGCGCTCGGGATCCACTCCTCCAGGATCTCACTGTGGCAGTTGGCTGTACCGCAGGTCATCGAGCCGGCCAGCGATTCCGCGTCGAAAGCGCCGCCGGTTGTGGTGACCGCCAAGCTGGGGGCGAACGGCCGATCCTCACCATAGTAGTAGCTGTAGTCTTCGGGAAACTCGTTGACATACTGAGATCCCGAGTAGACAAACGAGAGGCCGACAACGACCAGCAGCCCGACCACTGTGCCCGCCACGGCTCTCCAGACGAGCGGTGCGGCCGCCGGTTTCTCCTCCTTGGATTGCGAGCGAATCCAGACGATGACGACGTGTATCAGACCGGTCGCCAGCGCCACGTATGTCGAGTAGAGGTGGACGTTGCGCCAGACAGCCGACATCTTGAGGCCAAAAAGTCCCTGCCAGGTCACTACCAGACCGGAGATCAGGCAGGCCAGGAAGGCCACCGCCGACACGTACCCCAACAACAGGGCATCCGACAGGTTGTACTGCTTGTAGTCGCCCCAGTGCGCGAGCGAATACCAGATGATGGGGATGAAGGCCAGCAGACCCACAACCGTGTGGACGATCACGTCCCATTCGACCCAGGCTCCAAACGGCGCAAAGGTGATGATCAGCCCCGATACCGAGAGGAACAGGAGCGCCGTAATACTCAGCCGCGTAAGACCGGTGGTCCACCCGGTCTTCACGCTATCTTGATTGTTCGCCATCGACTCCTCCTTCTTGCAGATGCGGCCGCCGGGACCGTCCGGCCCCAACCGCCTCACAAAGATTCCCTATTCTATAGCGCAGAACCGAATATGCTGCGTCCTCTCAGCACTGAACTACGTAGGGCCCGGCTGGCCGGCTCTGCCGGCAAGAATCAGATGCTCCAGACCCTGCCGCCACCACACCCCGGCGGGTAGAGCATTACCCTCCGAGGGGGTGGGCAAGAGCTACCCTTTTGGGTAGGTAGAGGACCCACGAGCTCGAAGCGGCCGGCCTCCGTGCCGGCCGGGGTGGGTGGAGATCATTGGCGAAGCGTCAGTCCCCGCCCTAGAGACCGAGTTGGATGGCGAGGCCGCAGGCGACGATGGTCAGCCCGGCCAGGGCATGCGAATAGCGCTCGAGCCCACCAAAGGCCAGACGGGACAGACCGAGGTAGCCGATCGCTACCACCGCCAGCATCGTGGTAATGGTGCAGAGTGCGAAAACCGAGGCGACCAGCGCTACCGTCCACCACTGCCCCGCGGCGGCCGGGTACATGAGCACCGGGATGAGGGCCTCACAGGGGCCAAAGAGAAAGATCACAAACAGGACCCAGGGTGTCCAACCGACCCGGGCCAGGGAGCGGCGCACCGCGACGCGGTCGTGAACGTGAACGTGCTCGTCGAGATGGGTATGCCGATGCTCGTGCACCGTGCCGTCGGCGTGGCCGTGCCAGTGGCTGTGGGGCCGGCTGCGGATGGCTCGTCGAATCCCCCACACCGTATAGGCCAGCCCAAACCCCAGTAGCAGCCAGGCGGCCATTTCACCCCGGATCCCTTCGAGCCACTCGACCCCACCCAGGGTCCAGCCCAGGGCAATACCGAGGGCGCCGAGAACGATCGAGCCGAGCACATGTCCCACTCCGCAGACCAGGGTGATCCCCAGGGTGCGCACCAGCGACCAGCTTCTGGCCCTTGCCATGACGATAAAGGGCACATAGTGATCGGGGCCGATCAGGGTATGAATGAGCCCGACCGAAGCCGCGGTCAGGGCGAGTAGGGTCCACTCGCTACTCACCGTGATGTCTCCTCAGCTCCTCCAGCCACTCGAGCCAACGGTCGATCCCCTCTCCCGTCACCGCCGAGACCGGGATAAAGGCCGGCTCCGGCATGGTGTGGCTCAGCGCGTCCTCGATCGCCTTCATGTCGACCTGGGGCAGGTGCGGCAGCAGATCCACCTTGGTGATCAACACCAGGTCGGCCTTGCGGAACATGACCGGGTACTTGAGTGGCTTGTCCTCCCCCTCGGTCACCGCCAGGGCGACAACGTTGACCGCCTGGCCGAGGTCGTAGATTGCCGGACAGACCAGGTTGCCGACATTCTCGATAAAGAGCAGATCCGACTCCTTCCACTCCAGATCGTGGAGGGCCCGGTGAACCAGTTGGGCGTCCAGATGACAGGCGGAGCCGGTGGTGATGGAAAGGGAGGGTATCCCTGCCTTTTGTAGCCGGTCGGCATCGTGGTCGGTGGCCAGATCGCCGCTCAAGGCGCTCAACCGACCCCGACCGTCCAGGGCCTTGGAGGTGGCCTCGAGCACCGCGGTCTTGCCCGATCCGGGTGAGCCCATCAGATTGATCGCCAGCACCCCCTGATCCGTGAAGTGCTCACGGTTGTGTCCAGCGGCGCGATCGTTCTCCCCCAGCAGACTCTCATGAATCTCGACCGGCATCAGTTCTGGGTCGCCGCAGCCACAGGTCTCACACATCACGCGACCTCCATTTCGATGCGCTCCAGAAGGATCTCGTCGCCCTCTGCCAAGCGGGCCGGCTGGCTGCAAACCGGGCAGCAAAGGATCTCACCGGCCCTGATCGGCGCTCCACACCCTCTGCAGGTCCACCGCGCCGGCACCGGAACAATCTCCAACTCGGCACCCTCACAGACCGACTTCTCGCTAAAGAGCTCGTAGGCCGATCTGAGGAGGTCGATCTCCACTCCGGAGATCTCGCCGATTCGAACCCGGATACCGTGAACAGCCTCGGCCCCGTGGGCATCGGCCTCCTTCTGAACGCGATCGATCAGGGCTTGAACGATCGAGTACTCATGCATTACCGATAGAAATTATCCCACACGGCCCGGCCACGGCTCCTACCCCGACGGGGAGTATGTTCACCCACCCTTCGGTGTTCGGTCACTGGGTAAGAAAGCTTCGACCCCGACCGATAAGGAGAGTATCCTTAGTAGGTCTTTTTTTGGACCGCGGCCTCTAACGCCATGCTGAGAGCCCTGAGAACCCGGCTCACTGTTCGCCTCGGACTTGGTCTCTGCCTGGCCACCGGCGCCATCCTAATCGCTGCGGGCGCTTGGAACCTTAGCCTCCAGCGAGCCCATCTCACAAGTCTGGTTGAGCTGAGCGCCACCGAGCGCGCCGATGTCATCCGCAGCTCGACGCGCGAGGCGATGATGCGCAACGACCCGGGTGATGTCCTCAGGATCATCGAAGACATCGCCCGTCAGCCGACCATCGAACGAATTCGGGTGCTGGACAAACGAGGCCACATCCGCGTTTCGAGTCAGTCCGAAGAGGTGGGCTCTCTCGTCGATACCACCGCCGAGCAGTGTGTCTCCTGCCACCTACCAGATCAGACTCTGGAACGCCTCGAGCAGCAGGAGCGAGCACGGATCTTTGTCAATCCGAATGGTGATCGCGTGCTGGGCGTCATTGCCCCTATCCCCAACGAGCCGGGCTGCGCCGAAGCAGCCTGCCATGCACACACGGCGTCACAGACAATTCTAGGCGTGCTCGATGTGCAGTTGTCCCTCGCTGGTGTAGATGAAGACCTGGCTGCTTCCGAAAGACAGTTGATGATCGGTCTGATCGGCACCGCTCTGGGGGTGCTGGTTCTCGCCTGGCTGCTGGTCTGGAGAATGGTGCTCAAGCCGGTCCGTCGTTTGGACCGGGCGGCCTCCAGAGTGGCGGCCGGCGATCTAACGACCAGAGTATCGATATCGTCAGAAGACGAAATCGGCCAGATGACCATGACCTGGAACTCGATGGTCGGAGAATTGGATCGGGCTCGCAAGGAGCTGGAGCGGTGGGGTCAGACCCTCGAGGAGAAGGTGGACGAAAAGACCAATGAGCTCGAAGAGGCACACCGGAGGATGTTGTTGGTGGAGAAGATGGCTTCACTCGGCAAACTGGCCGCCGTAATGGCGCATGAGATCAACAACCCTCTCACCGGCATCAGTACCTATGCCCACGTTCTGAGGAAGAAGCTGTCGTCCCCTT
>CALILB010000361.1 GCA_938016625.1 uncultured bacterium
GATGTATTTGTAGTCCCAGCGGCCGTAGTAGAGACGTCGGTTGCCCTCGAACAGGTCCGGGTCCCAATCGGGATCGTTGTTCAGCATCAGCAGGACCTTGCCCTGCAAATCAGCTCCCTTGTAGTCGTCCCAGTCGTGTTCGGGGGCCTCGATCCCGTAGCCGACAAACACCACCTCGGCATCTTCTATCTGCGAGCTCTCCGCTTGGACACCACTGGTAGCGATGTACTCGTCCCAGACCTTTACCTCCAGCTTGCCGTCTGCGGCGACAAAGCTCCAGGTCTCCGGCAGCTGGCTGGTGATGCCGATGAGCTCGAACGGCTGCTGCCAGGAACCATCGGGTGCCCCCGGCTCCAGACCCAGCGTCTCCATGCTGTGGGCCAGATAGGCTCGCGCCTTTTCGTCACCCGGGCTGGCCGGGCCCCGTCCTTCGAACTCGTCGCTTGCCAGCTGGGCGACATGCTCGGCTACGAGTTGCTGATCGATGATCGTCGCGGCTTTCTCGACCTCGGCCGCAAGGGGCGGTGGTGCCTCGGCGGTCGACTGCTCCGGTGGTGGCGCGGGCGCCTGGCAGGCCGTCAGCACAAAGGCGACAAATAGGGCCGCAAAGGCCCGGGTGATGGTGCTTGGTGCAGGTCTCCGATCCTTGTTCTTCATGTACCCTCCTGATAGTTTCTTGATGGCTCAGACCAACAGAGGATCCAATGCTATCTGAGCTGGCAAGTCGGTGCCCCGGAAGGCAGTGAATCGATGATCTTTCGAAGCCTGCTGCGCGACTGTCTGGTGCTCAATTGGGCCCTGCCATTGAGCTCGCTGCCGCCGCTTCCGGAGCCACTGCGCTATCAGATCCATCCCTGGAACGACGGGCCACATGTCTTTGCTTCGGCCCTGCTCTTTCGCCACGAGCGTCTGCGGCTCGATCCGGTACCCCTGGTCCGGATCTCCTACCCACAGCTGAGTCTCCGGTTGTGTGTCCTGGATGGGGATGGAGCCCCGGCGGTGCTCTTTCGCAGCATTCTCGTGCCCGGCTGGGTTCTCCCCAGTGTGCGGCTGGTCGCCGGTCAGCCGGCCCGACTCGCCCGCTTTAGCTATCCACGCCCGTCGAAAACACCCGAGGCCGCCGGGTGGCGGTGGCAGGTGACACAGAAGCGCTCCCTCGTCGTCGAGGCCGCTCAGGGAAGCCCCGGGGTCGGCACCGGGCCGGATCTGGGCTCCTGGGAGAACACGACCGGGTACTTTCACGACCGGCGATCCGGCTATGTGCTGGGCGGTGGTGGCTTTCGCCAGGTGGTGCTCTCACCTCGACCAACGGCTCTGTGGCCGATGAAAGCCGAAGTGGATGAGACCGGTCTGCTGGTCGAGTGTCTGCCCGACATCGGCACCAACGACTGGCCACCCCTCCACTCCGCTTGGCTCTGTCCCGAGATCGCATCGGTCTTCGAGATGGGTCCGGTGGTGGAGTTGGGCAAGCTCCGGAGGACGACCCCCTCGGTAGCTACCGATCCGGCGATGTTCGGCTCCCAGAGTGGGGATCAAATGCGATCGCTTCCCCGTTTTGTGGCCCGACCGGCGGCCTGAACCCTCAAATTCTCTGTGCTAGCATCGGCGTCGTGAACGCCGTACCCCCTCGAGATAGAAGACCGCAGCGCCTCGCCATGATCGCCGGCGACGGCATCGGCACGGATGTGACCGCCGAAGTCGTCAAAGTCCTGGGCGCCGCCACCGAGCGTTGGGATCTGCCGTTGGAGCTGGTGCATTTTCCCTGGAGTGCGGATCACTACCTGGAGACCGGCGAGTCCCTGCCCGAGGGTGCCCTCGAGGACCTGACGGAGAATTTTGCCGCCGTCTTTGTCGGCGCCTTTGGCGATCCACGGGTGCCCGACATGAAACACGCAGCCGACATTCTGCTCGGCATGCGTTTCAAGCTCGACCTGTACATCAACTTCCGACCCATCAGGCTCTACGACCAGCGGCTCTGTCCGCTGCGAGACAAGACCGTCGACGACATCGACTTTGTCGTCTTCAGGGAGAACACCGAGGGTGCCTATGTAGGTGCGGGCGGCAACCTCAAGAAAGGCACAACCGACGAAGTGGCGATCCAGGAGGAGATCTACACCCATAAAGGTGTCGACAGGATCATCCGGGCCGCCTTCGAGTATGCGGTCTCACACGGCAAGAGCAAGGTCTGTATGGCCGACAAATCGAATGTGATGCGCTACGGGCACGATCTCTGGCAGCGATGTTTCTCGGCCGTCGCCGCCGAATACCCGCAGATCGAGTCCAGCCATCTGTTTGTGGATGCACTGACGATGCAGATGGTGCGCAAGCCCGAGATATTCGAAGTCATCGTGACGACCAACATGTTTGGCGACATCGTCACCGATCTCGGCGCGGCGCTCCAGGGAGGTCTGGGGGTAGCTGCCTCGGCCAACCTCCATCCGGGGCGGCTGTCGCTGTTCGAGCCGGTCCATGGATCGGCACCGAAGTACACCGGCACCGGCAAGGCCAATCCCATGGGTGCTCTGCTGTCGGCGGCGCTGCTGCTGGAGAACCTCGGTCACGAGGCGGCGGCCTCCGCGCTCGAGGATGCGGTCAAGGAGGCGCTTCGCCAGGGTGTCACCACTTTCGATCTTGGTGGCCGTCACACGACGGCCGAAGTGGGTGACTTTGTGGCCAGCTCGGTTGCCAGCCAACCGGTGGGCGCGGCCTGACCCGCGAGCATCTCCAACGTCGGATTCCCGGCGGGATATCCAAATGACAGCCCCGGCAGCCCCATGGCAGCG
>CALILB010000362.1 GCA_938016625.1 uncultured bacterium
GGACTCGGTGTTGAAGTTGGGGTTGTAGCGGCCGGGCAGGTCGGAGCGAACGCCGCCGACCGCATCGGCAAAGGCGAAGCGGCGCCCGGGCACCTCGGCCGACATGAGGGATAGATGCTCTCTCTCTTTCTTGGCGGTGGATGGTGTCGAGGTGGCGGTCTGCCTATTGCTTTCCTTTTCCCGGGCCGCACGCGAAAGGCATGCGAGCTGGCCCAGGGCGAAGATGATCAGTAGCGCGACTATGAGATTTCTCATGGCTGTTTCTCCTCGGAAAGGTCGATTCTTCTCTCAGCTATATGGGAGACGAGCAAGCAGGCGCAGCTTGCACACGCGGAGGAGAAGTCCTGCCGGGACTGGGGAGGAGGGGTGGAGAGGAATAGGAGCCGGTGAAACCGGAGAATTAGCCGTCGCCGACGTAGCCGAGCGCCCGTAGTTGCTCGCGGAGCTCCTCGTCGATCTCCTCCGGCACCTCATCGGGCGCGGCCGTGACATCGGTGCCGCGGATGATTGCTTGCAGACGGCGCTCGAAGCCCTCGACGAGGTCGGGGTGCTGGTCCGCGATATCGGTCGACTCCAGCGGATCGCTGACCAGGTCGAAGAGCTGTGCCGTCTCCTCGAGATGGTCACCTTTGCCCTCCCGAGGGTACTGGTGGATGTACTTGTACCTCTCGGTTCGCAACGCCTTGCGCTCGGCGGCGCGGATATTCGTGTTCTCGGCGAAGGCCTCGTGTCGGTCGAGCCGCTCGCCTTCGAGTAGGGCTCTGATCGAGCGGCCGTTGACCATACTCTCGACATCGGCGATGCCAAGGATGTCGAGCAGGGTCGGGAGGATGTCCACCAGGCTCACCTGCGCCTCGACCTCGCCGCCGGCGAGCACCGGGTTGTCACCCAGGGCCCGACGTACCGGGGGCGGGGTGTAGATCACCAGGGGTACGAGCAGTTGGTGATCGTAGAGCACCTGACCGTGCCGCCAGGTGCCATGCTCCCAGAACTGCTCACCGTGGTCGCTGGTGAGGATGATGATCGTGTCTTCGAACGCTCCGAGAGCCTCGAGGCGGTCGAGAAGCGTCCCCAGCCGCTCATCGGTAAAGGCGATGCCACCGTCGTAGAGGGCGCGTGCAAAGCTCTTCTCGGTCTCGGTCAGCCCACCCTGTTTCTTTAGCCGCTCCCACTTCCAACGACCGAAGTGACCCTCGATCCGGCCCCTCTCCAGACCCGAGGTGAACCGGTCGTCGGAGTAGGGGTCGTGGATCTCGAAGGTATGGAGAAACGCGAATCGCGGACGGCCGTCGTCGGCCTGCCACCAGCTCTCCACCACCTCGGGCCGGCGCAGCCAGTCGATCACCTCGTAGCGCTCGAAACCGGGGCCAAAACCGAGGCTTGGATGCACCTGCCCGCCACCGGTAAAGGCACCGGTACGGTAGCCGCTGCGCCACAGGAGTTCGGCCAACAGAGGAGGATCCGGGCGGGAGCGGGAAGTGGGGAAGACCCCGGTAAACAGAGCCATATGCGATGGGCGCGTCCAGGGGGCCTGGCTGACGGCCTGGCGGAAGAGAGTCGAGCGCGCGGCCAAGCCGTCGATGTGGGGGCTTGTCGGTCGCTCGTAGCCGTAGCAGCCGAGGCTGTCGGCGCGGAGAGTGTCGAGACTGATCAGCAGCACATTGGGCCGGCCGGCTTGCCGGGAACGAGGCGCCACCTCCGGTGCCGCCCAACCGGCCCACAAGCTGTCGACGGAGCTCGAAGTCCCAAGCTCCAGGGTGACGCGCTGACCGGCAAAGAGTCCTAAATCGATCTCGTGGACCTGCCAGCCGGATTGCGTCAGAACGGCAACGGTCTCCTCCAACAAGACCTCTGGCGATCCGCCCGCCCCCGAGATGGCCACCCGGAAGGAGATCTCGCCTCCATCCTCCGCCGGTGGCTGATAGCCCAGGCCGATCCTCAAGACCGGCTGCGGCGGGACATCGATCTCATACTCGAGCTTGGTGCCCGCGGGTGCCGCCACCACCATCCGGGTATCGCTGTCCTTCTCGCCCCGACGCATCTCCATCTGCCCGGTCCAGCCGGCGATCTCGTCGCCTTTGGCCGGACTCACAGCGAGACCCTTTGGCGTCTCCGGCACCTCGTCTTCATGGCCGATCCAAAAGGACTCGCCGACCGCGGTCCGATCGACGAGCAGAGCCCCGAATGCCGGCTCTTTATCGACGGGTCGGCAGGACGGCAGAATGACCAGCACCATCAGTGAGATCGAGAGGACGACATTCCGTCGATCGCGTGACTGCGGCTTCGATTCCGGCGTGGCTGGAGGCATCGAATCAGTGGTCTCAGTGACGAAATAGGCCTGTAAATACTAGTAATTACCGGGTTGGAAGACAGAGGCTAGCAGAGCCCTGGAGGAGGCGTCGAGACTGTTCCACGAGGCTCCGCCCGCGGCGTTGATAATTCACAGAGAATCGGACCTGAAACTCTTGAAATTGGGGCCGTGTCTGTGTACACTAATTAACGAGGTTAAATAGTTACTCGGTTAAGAAAAAAGACCAAAAAGGTGCACAAATGACCAGGGAGCGGACCCAAGACTTCCCGTGACCAAGCCCGGCAACGGGGGCGCCAAACAGGTCGGTGAAAGCCAGCTCTTCGAGCTTCTGCGCTACTCCCATATCTTCGCCTCGGTGGTGCGGGAGATCCTCGAGATCAAGCTCCTCAACGAGGTCTGCCCCACCTCCCTGACCCTCTCCCAGTTCCATCTCCTCAAGCTCATCTCCCTCGACGGTAAGCACCAGGTAGGACAGGTCGCCGATTTCCTCGGCGTCAGCCCTCCGGCCGCCACCAAGAATGTCGACAAGCTGGAAGGCCTCGGTCTGGTCTTTCGCAAACAGTCGAAGGGAGACCGGCGGGCGACTCTACTGAGCTCCAGCGCCAAGGGTCGGCGACTGGTGGAGAAGTACGAGACGCTCAAGGCCGAGCGCCTGACCCCGGTAATCGACGCCTTCAGCACCGACGAGCTGGATCAACTGGCGCGTTGGCTGGAGCGCTTCTCGCTGGTGCTCCTCCATGCGGAGGACTCCGGCGAGGATCTGTGTTTCCGCTGCTCCGCCTACTTCGAAGATCAATGTCCGGTGACTCAACTGCGTGAAAGCTGCCCCTATCAAAAGGTGTGCGGCTCGCGCGCGACGACCACCGGAGAAATGGAGGCCTGAAGCGAGATCACATCTGATGAACAGGGTGAATCTCTCAGGAGAAAACAAGATGAGGTACTGGCGACAACCACTGGATGCAGATCGGGTGGATGTGCCGCGAGGCGATGTGATCATCATCGCCGACCGATGCAAGGGCTGCGCCTTTTGTGTCGAGTACTGTCCATGCGACGTGCTGGAGATGTCGGAGGAGTTCAATCGCAAGGGTTACCACCCGCCGATGACTGTCAAGAGCGGCGAGTGCGTCAACTGCAACCTGTGCGAGATGATCTGCCCCGAGTTCGCCATCTTCACCGTGGCACGGTCGGGTGCACAACCACCTGAAGCGAAGCAGGAAGTGAGCACATGAAAACGGATCCAGCAGGAGTGCTGACCGGCGCCCACTTCCTCGATGGCGACTACGCCTGCGGTGAAGGCGCCATGGCGGCCGGCTGCCGGTTTGTGGCGGGCTATCCCATCACCCCATCCACCGAAGTCGTGGAGCGCATCTCCCGGCGGTTTCCGACCATGGGGGGCACCTTCATCCAGATGGAGGACGAGCTCGCCTCGATGGCGGCGGTGGTCGGCGGGTCGTGGACCGGCTCCAAGTCGATGACGGTCACCAGCGGCCCCGGCTTCAGCCTGATGATGGAGAACATCGGGCTGGGGGTCATGATGGAGACTCCGTGTGTGGTGGTCAATGTGCAGCGGGGCGGTCCTTCCACCGGGTTGCCGACTATGGTGGGTCAAGCGGACGTCATGCAAGCCCGCTGGGGCTCGCATGGCGACTACGAGGTCATTGCGATGTGCCCGCAGTCACCTCAAGAGGCCTTCGATCTGACGATCGACGCTTTCAACCTTTCGGAGCGCTACCGCGTGCCGGTCATGTTCATGATGGACGAGTGTGTGGGGCACATGACCGAGAAAGTGGTGATCCCGGAGGCCGATGAGATCGATATTGTGCCGCGCACGCTGACCAAGAAGTCTCCCGAGGAGTTCTGGCCCTACGATCTCAACGGCGGCGAGCTACCCGAGTTCGCTCGCGCCGGTGACGGCTACCGCTTCCACACCACCGGTCTGACACATGACGAAAAGGGCTACCCGGACATGAGCGTGGAGTGCCAAGAGACCTGCGTTCGGCGTCTGGTGGAGAAGATCCGTAACAACGCCGACGACATCGTCCGCTTCGAAGAAGAGGGGATAGATGGAGCTGATGTGGTGGTGGTCTCCTACGGCATCACCGCGCGGGTGGCCCGCATGGCCATCGAGATGGCGAGAGACAAGGGGATCAAGGTGGGCTTTATGCGGCTCATCGTGCTGTGGCCCTTCCCCGAGAAGCGAATCCGCGAGCTGGCCGGCAAGGTCAAGGCCTTTGTCGTGCCGGAGATCAACTATGGACAGATGGTGCTCGAGGTCGAGCGCTGTGCCGCCGGCAAGGCCGCGTCCTGGCCGGTGTCCCACGGCGGCGGCAATGTGCACGACCCGGCGACCATCGTCGAAACCATCATGAAGGCGGCAAAATGAGCGTCGCAATGGATCAAACTGCACGCGAGCTTCAGGAGCATCCCAGTGCTCCGCTGCTCCGCATGGAACGAATTCCCCACGTCTGGTGCCCGAGTTGCGGCATCGGCACGGTGGTCAAGTGCTACGCCACCGC
>CALILB010000363.1 GCA_938016625.1 uncultured bacterium
ATTCGCAGCTATGTGCTGCATCCCTACCGCATGGTCAAGGATCACAGAACCAATACCGAAGTCGGGGATGCCGATCGTGTGCTGGACGGTGGCATCGACGCCTTTATCGAGGCCTGGCTCTCGGAGCAGATGGGCGAAGGAGAGGCTGGTGGAGACGAGCGGCCGGCCTCCTAGCCCAGCCGTCTCCTGATCCTGCCACCTGTCGATGGCCGCCCGCCTCTCGATCGACTACGTCTCGCCGCTGCCGCCGGTGCGCTCAGGGATCGCCGACTACAGCCGCGATCTGCTGCCACACCTGGGCAAGCTCTGTAACCTGCGGGTCATTCGCCTGCCCGGGCAGCCACTGGCGGCGGATTTGGAGCGCCTGTGGCAGCCCTCGCCGCCCGAGGTTCTGGGTGGAGAAGGCCGGCTTCCCCTCTACCAGATGGGGAACAACATCTACCACCGGGAGATCCTGGAGCTGGCGCTTCGCTGCCCGGGGGTCGTCGCTCTCCATGATGTGGTCCTCCACCACCTGCTGGTCGAGGACACCCTGGCGCAGCAGGACTCGGCGGGCTACGAGCAACGGCTGGTCGCCGATCACGGCTGGATGGGGCGTGTCGTATCGACGGCCAGGGGTTGGACCGAGCTGGGTCAGACGGCGCTCTTCGAGCTCCCGGCTCACCGCACCCTGGTGCACCGTCAACGGGGGGTGTTGGTCCACAGCCGCTGGGCCGCCGATCTGGTGCACTGGGACAGCCCACAAGTCCCGGTCCGCGAGGTGCCGATGGGGGTGCCGCTCCCAGCGCCGGCGGCGGCAGCCGATCGACACGAGTGGCGGAGCCGGCTCGGACTGACCCAGGACGAGCCGTTGCTGGGAACCTTTGGCTTCCAGACCCCAATAAAGCGCACCGACCGGGTGCTCGAAGCCCTGGCCCGACCCGAGCTCCGCCGGGCCCATCTGGTGGTCGGCGGCGAGATCAATCCTCGCCTTCGGCTCCGCGATCAGGCCCGGGAGCTGGGTATCGAAGAGCGGGTGCACTTTGTGGGCTTTCTCGACTACCGGGACTTCGAGGGGGCCATCGCCGCGTGTGATCTCTGTCTGAATCTTCGCTATCCCTCGGCCGGGGAGACCTCCGCTTCTTTGTTGAGGGTGCTGGCCGTGGGTCGCCCCGCGGTGGTCTCCGACTATGCCTACTCATCCGAGCTTCCGGACGAGGTGGCGGTCAAGATTCCCCTGGGTGACGGCGAGGTCGAGGCGCTGGCAGCAAGGGTGGGTGGTCTGGTCGCCGATCGCGAGCATCTGGCGGCGATGGGCGAGGCCAGCCGGGAGTACATCAAGAGCAACCACGACCCCGGGTCGGCGGCCACGGCGGTGGTCGAGGCCTGTCGCGAGCTCGCCGCGCTCGAGCCGTTGGGTGACGAGCCGGCGGTGGTTGAGCCGCCCACCAGTCTCGTATGGCGCCGGCTCGACGGTGACCTGGAGGTCGAGGGGGCCGAGCCCCCATGGGCCGAAGGGGAGTCCAGACGGCTGAGAATCCGCTTGGCCAACCGGGGGCTGGCTCGCTGGCTTGCCACCGGTCGTGGACCGGGTGGGGTGATGATCGAGCTTCATTGGCGCCAGAGCCCCTCGGACCAGCCGACGACCACCGTCTGGCTGGAACAGCCCAAAGATCTCGAGCCGGGGGAGGAGCAACGGCTCGAGCTGGAGGTGCGCCGTCCGCTGGGGGCCTCTTTCCTGTATATCGAGCCCCATGTCCAGGGCGTAACCGGGTTCTACGGTTTGGGTGGGCCGCTGTGGTCGCAAAGCTACTAGCGAGCAGGGACGGCAAGTCCGGGGGTTTTGGCCTTGGTAAGGAGTGGGTCGTCTGGCTCGCTCTCTTCGCACTGCTGTTGGTGGCCGCTGTCACCCTCCGCACCGAAGACTGGCCGGAGTGGTTTGGTGACGAGGCCGGTTACCTGCTACAGGCCGAAAGCGTGGCCCGGGATCTCGATTTGCGGTACACCGATCGAGATCGAGAGCGACTCGTCCAGCGGCACGGACATCGAGCGGGAGATACCGGTCTGGGGCTCGTGCAGAAGGGGGAAGCGGTGTTCCTCGACCAGCCACTTGCCCACTCCCTGCTGCTTGCTCCCTTTGTCCGCCTGGCGCCCCAGCGTGGGGCTGCGGTGCTCAATGTGCTGTTGCTGACGGTGGCGGCGTGGATGGCGGCCCGTACGCTGGCTCGGCGGATGGGCACCCTGGCACCACTGGTCGTGGTGTTGTTTGTTTTTGGCTCGGTCACCTTTCGCTACGTCTTTCTGGCGCTGCCCGACCTCCTGGTTCTGGCGGCTGCGGTCACCGCCTTTGCCCTGGCCTACGGCCGTGAGGAACCGGTAGCGACCGAGTCACCCGAGATCTACCGTGCTCCCGACGAAGGGTGGAGTCCGCTGTGGAGGTGGCTCGCCGTCGGCGCGCTCCTGGTAGTCCCGTCGGTCCACCACCCCCTCTATCTGGGTCTGTTTGTGCCGGCGGCGGTCGCCACGCCAAAGGCGGAGCGACAGCGCTCGCTGGCGTCACTGTTTGCAGGCGCCGTGGCGATACTCGTTCTGGGCGCTCTCGCCAAGTGGATGTTGACCGGTTCCTGGGCGGCGGTTCTACCGACGAGTCTTGACGATATCTGGCCGGTGCTGGCGGGTGAGCGTGTCGTCTTGGACGGCAACCTGATCGGCTGGAACCTGGTCTATTTCTTGGCCGGCCGAAGTGTTGGAGCTCTGCCCTATTTTCTGCCGGTGTTGCTGGCCCTCGGCGGGTGGGCCGGCGGCGGGCGTCGTTCGACACTCGTGCTCTCGGTGCTCGCCATCGGGGTTCTATTTGTCCTCGCGGCGCCGTTCAATTTTTTTGGCGGCCCGGGCGCCATCGGCAATCGATGGCTGTTGCCGCTATATGGTGCCCTCTGGCTGGTACCCACACGTCGACTCCATTGGGGATGGATGGCGGTGACCGCGGCCCTGGCAGGTCTGTTTCTCTGGCCCTCCTGGACGGCGCCACGGGCGTTTCCAGTCGGGCCCGACGGCAACTATCGGCACAGCGCCGGTCTGGCGCGGAGATTCCTCCCTTACGAGACCAGCCAGCGCGAGCTGCCGAGCATTGGCGAGCTGCGCCAGGATGTGTTCTGGCTGCGGGCGACGGGTCGGCTGACAAGACCGGCCGGCGGTGGCGACCGCTTCGAGCTCGAGGGGAAGGGACCGACCGAGTTTCTGGTGGCCACACCCACGCCCCTCGTCGCCCTCCACCTGGAGTTTGGGCCGACTTCGCCGGGCAAGATAGTAGTGACACAGGGACGGCTGGGAGATACGGTCTTTCGGCCCGACGGTGGAGTGGGCTTCGATCTGTTTGCCCCCACACCCCGGGCCCGACACCCCATGTGGTGGAGTGACGAGCGCCAGAACCTGTACTTTTTTCAATTTGGGCTACCGGAGGCGGAGGTGGGAACCCACGCCTTCGCCGTCTCGTTTGCCACCTGGAAGGACCTGGAGGAAGAGGAATGAGCGAGGAGCTGCACAGTTGGATCGTCGAGGTGCGCCAGCGTCTCTCCTCCCCGCCACCGCTCCGGCTGGCGCCAAAAGAGGCTCGCCAGGCTGCGGTCCTGGTGCCGATCTATGTCGATGCCGGGGAGCTGTGGACCGTGCTCACAAAGCGATCGGAGAACCTGCCGCACCACCGGAACCAGATCGCCTTTCCGGGGGGAGGCTTGGAGATCGGCGAGGACCCGTGGACGGCGGCTCTGAGGGAGAGCGAGGAGGAGTTGGGAATCGACACCAGCAAGGTTCTCCATCTGGGAGATCTCGACGAGGCAGAGACCCCATCGGGCTTTCACATCGTTCCCTGTGTGGGTGCGGTGCCAAATCCCCTGGAGACCGAGATCAATCAGGAGGAGATAGCCGAGGTGTTTTCGGTGCCGTTGCTGGCGTTTGCCGACTACCGGATCGTCGAAGACCAGCTGGTCAAGATCGACGGTGTCGAGCGTATGATCCGGGTCTACCACGTCGGCAAGAGACAGGTCTGGGGTCTGACCGCCAGAATTATCCAGAATCTGATGACTCGTCTCGGTTTCGAGATTCCAGAAGAGCCCGAGTGACGACGGCGCGAATGAGGACGGCGGCCCTTGCGGGCGCTGTCTGTGTCCTTCTCCTGACCGGTTGCACAGTGCGACAGCTCATCTACCCAGCACCACCTTTCCGGGTGCCCGAGAATCCACCCCCGCCGCTCGAGGCGGTGGAGCTCGCCACGGCCGACGAGACTCGGATCTCGTCCTGGCATCTCCCTGCCGACCACCTACCCGCTTCGCGGCCGGTGGCACTGTTCTTTCATGGCAACGGCGAGAACCTCGAGACCATGCGTCAGACCGGTCTCTTTGGCGAGCTGGCGGGGCTCGAGATCGGTTTTGCGGCGGTCGACTACCCCGGCTACGGTCGAAGCGGGGGTAGTCCATCGGAGGAGAGCCTCGGGCTAGCCGCCGATGCCGCCTGGCAGTGGTTTGCGCAGAGATACCCGGACCGCCCCCGTCTCGTCTGTGG
>CALILB010000364.1 GCA_938016625.1 uncultured bacterium
GTCCCGGTGGGGGATGCGATTCCGCTCGCCCTCCAGATCGCCGAGGCGCTCGAGGCGGCGCACGAGGCCGGTGTCGTCCATCGAGATCTCAAGCCGGCCAACATCAAGGTCACGCCCGACGGCTCGGTCAAGGTACTCGACTTCGGACTCGCCAAGGCTCTCGACCCCCGGGATTCAGGGGCGACAACACAGGCCCTGTCGATGTCGCCGACCCTAACCGCGCAGATGACCCAGGCCGGTGTCATTCTCGGCACGGCCGCTTACATGAGCCCGGAACAGGCCAAGGGCCTCGAGGCGGACAAACGGGCCGACATCTGGGCGTTCGGGGTCGTGGTCTGGGAGATTCTGACCGGCCAGCTCCTGTTCTCGGGGGACTCCGTCTCCGATACGCTGGCGGCGGTCCTCCGGGACGACATCTCGAGCGACGCCCTACCGGCCGATGTCCCACCGCGCCTCGCGGCGCTCCTGGCGCGTTGCCTCGACCGCAACCTCAAGACTCGACTGCGCGACATCGGGGAAGCGCGGGTTGTGCTTGCATCCCCGCTCGAGGCCGACGAGGCGGCGAGAACAGCGAGGCCGGTCGCCGACATCGGCCGTGCCCGCCGTCCGATCGGCCTTCTTGCCGCCACTGGTCTTCTCGCCGCAGCCACCGTGGTTCTCGGTTGGATGGTCTGGCGAGCACCGAGTCCGACGCCGCGTCTACCCGTAACCTTCAACGTGGCTCCGCCCAGCGACAGCATTCTGCGCACTTTGGGACAGCACGCGGCACCGATAGCCGTATCGCCGGATGGCAGCATGATGGTCTTCGGCGTCTTGGAAACAGTGGGTGAGAACCGTCTCTGGCTGCGGGCCCTGGATGAGCCCGAGGCTCGCCCTCTGGCCGGCACCGACTATGGAAGCCGCCCGTTCTGGTCGCCCGACGGCCGGTCGATAGGCTTCTTCGCCAACCGCGAGCTGCGGCGCGTCGACATTGCCGGGGGTCCAGTTACAATCATCTGCCCAGCCCCGGAGGCGCGCGGCGGGACGTGGGCTCCCGATGGCACGATCGTTTTCGCTCCCTCCTTCGAGGGGCCTCTCCACTCGGTAGCCGCGTCCGGGGGTGAGCCGCGTCCGCTCACCGGGCCCGAATCACTCGAGGGCTCACATCGCTACCCGTTCTTCCTTCCCGGTGGTCGCCACTTCCTCTATCTGGCGTTGGACGCGGCCGGCTCGCTTGGCGTGCAGGAAGAAAGTCTGCAGCGGGTCTATGTTGGCTCGCTCGACGGTGGCGAGCCGCAAGTGGTGATGCAGGGCGTGTCGAATGCCGAGTACGCTGCTGGCCATCTGCTGTACCTGCGTGGCGACGACCTGCTGGCGCGTCCGTTCGATCTGGAGCGTCTGGAGCTCACCGGCGAGGCCCGGACGGTGGCGACCGGTGTGCTATACGACCGCGGATTCGAGCGTGGCATCTTCTCGGCCCGGGGAGACGTGCTGGTGTTCCAGGTCGGGTCGCACAGCGGCGAGAGTGAGCTGCGCTGGTTCAACCGAGATGGGACACGGGGTCCGAGTCTCGGCGGCGGTATCTCTCAGGGCAACCCGGCGATCTCTCCCGATGGGCGATTCGCTGCCTTCTACTTGTCCGACGGCGGGCCGTTTAGCGTCTGGCTCCACGATCTTCAGCGTGACCTGCGGACGCGATTCACGCTCACCGACGCGCAGCAGTCCCAGCCGAGATTCTCTCCCGACGGGCAGCGGCTGGCCTATTTTTCCGATGAGCTCGGCCACGGAGCGATCTTTGTCAAGCTGGTCACCGGCGGCGGCGAGCCCGAGGTCCTGCTGGATCCCGGCGAGACGGCCAATTGCCAGGGGTGGTCACCGGATGGTCGCTATTTCCTTTTCAGCGACAACTACTACAACATCTTCGCCTTGGATCTGGAGTCCGGGGAGACGATGACCCTGCTCGACTCGGAATTCTTCGAGACAACCCCTGCGGTGTCGCCGGATGGTCGCTGGCTGGCCTACGCCTCGAACGAGTCGGGCCGCAACGAGGTCTACGTGTCTCCCTTCCCGAGCATGAGCGGCAAGCAGCAGGTCTCGCGTGAAGGTGGTGTCGAGCCGGTCTGGAATCCGGATGGCAGCTCGATCTTTTTCCGCGACCTCTTCAACGCCGTCAAGGAGACCGAGGTGGAACCCTCGGGTGGGGAGCTCGGGATCGGCCGCGAAACGGTGCTTTTCCACGTCTTTGCCCGTGTTCCCATCTCCGGCAGCACCTTCGACGTCACTCCCGACGGCCAGCGCTTCCTGGTCAACGCCATCGACGAGGAGAAAGCGCGGTTGCCGCTGCGGGTGATGGTGAACTGGCTGTCGGGGCTGCAGGACTAGTGAGCGGTTCAGAAGAGACCTGTCCTCCGCCAAAACCCAGTTTCGCGTGAGGAAGCGTCGAACGCTAGCCGTCCAGGTCGAAGTCTCAGCTTCGAGGAGGGCTTCAATCGCTGCAGAGGGTACTGTCAAGTTGGCGACTGATGCGAGGAATGAGACGCCACATCTTGTGGCTGAGGCCGGCGTAGGGGCTGAGATCTTGGGATCAAACCGGTCTGCACCGCCTCAAGTTGACAATACCCCTGAGACGGCTCCTGGGAAGGATCCGACTCGAGCCTGCTCAGGGAGACATTGGCAGGCCGTACTACGTCGCCAGAACGGCCCTGAACACACAAGGTTTACTTGAAAACCCTCCGGCCAAGAGTGGCTCGGAGGGCGGTTCGAATTCTTTTGATTGGTGGAGGCGGTGGGACTCGAACCCACGTCCGAAAAACACGCCCCGCCGGTGTCTACGTGTGTAGCCCTTGTTTCAAGTTCTCACCGTGCACGGTGTGGACAAAGGCGACCAGCGTGCTCGGCCAGCCTCGCTAAGTATCCAGGCTCGCCGCGAGGCATCTCGAGCCCTTCGATCCACTTTTGCGTCGCCCTCGACAAGCGCGGCGGATCAGCGCTTTTGCCGGGACGTGACTGCTTTACGCAGCCAGAGCCAAGTTATCGTTGGCAGTTATAGGGTTCCGTTTGGCGAGCGGAAACTCGAC
>CALILB010000365.1 GCA_938016625.1 uncultured bacterium
GCCACGATCCAGGCCGACGGTCAGAACTGGCGCGAGATCACCGGTCTGCAGATCGAGGGGACCGCGGCGCTGGTCGATGGGGTGGACAAGATCGCCGGGGTCGCCCGGCTGTTTGCCGAGCGCTTCGAGTTCCTCCGCGAGCTCCTGACCGAAGGGGATGGAATGGGACCCCCCGAGCTGGCAGGGCCGCTGGCCAGCAGCCGTTTCTACGTTCTCCGACCGACCTGGATTCGGTCGATCGACAACAAGCTGGGTTTTGGCCACCATGAAGAGTGGAACGCATGACAGAAGTTGCCGCGATCTCTTTATGACACCGTTCGACCAGATAGGCGAGGACGACGTGATGATCAATGTCGAGAAATTTGTTTCAAGCTTGGACCTATAGCTGGCCGCTTCGAGTACAATCGAGGACAGCCGTTCAGGCCGCGCGGAAGGGGAGATGAGTAGTTGATCTGCCCACACTGTCAGTTCGAGAACCCCGATGGCATGCACTTCTGCGGTGCATGTGGAGAGGAGCTCGAGCGGCGATGTCCAAAGTGCAACTTCGCCAGCCCCCCGGCTTTTCGATTCTGCGGTCAGTGCGGTGAGAAGCTGACCGCGGCGCCCCCGGCTCCGACCGCGGATCCCACCCTCATCGACCGCCACGTACCGGCGGAGCTCAGACAGCGGGCACTGGCTCAACGGGAGAGTCTCGAAGGAGAGCGCCGGCAGGTGACTGTCCTGCTCTGCGATCTGGCGGGGTTTACGGCTCTGGTGGAGAAGATCGGCTCCGAGGAGGCCTATGTGCTGATGGAGGGTCTTTATGAGATTCTCATCGCCAAGGTCTATGAGCTCGAGGGTACCGTCAACGAGCTGACCGGCGACGGCATCCTGGCCCTGTTTGGCGCCCCGGTGGCGCTGGAGGATGCTCCGCAACGGGCAGTGCGCTCGGCGCTGGCGATCCATCGAGCTCTCGCCCGCTTCGGAGAGAGGGCCGAGCGGGAGCGTCGCGGCTTGCCACCGCTCAAGATGCGGATCGGTATCCACACCGGTCCGGTGGTGGTCGGCAAGTTGGGCAACGACCTCAGGGTCGAGTTCAAGGCGGTGGGAGATACCGTCAACCTGGCGTCGAGAGTCGCAGAGCTGGCCGAGCCGGCGACGACGCTGGTCACGGAGGAGACCTTCCGTTCCTGTGAGGGAATCTTCAGATTCGAAGCCCTGGGTGAGCGTCAGGTCAAGGGGCGTAAACAGCCGGTCCGTATCTTTCGCGCCATCGCCGCCAGTGGCAGCCGGACGCGCTTCGATGTCAGCGCCGAGCGGGGCCTGACACCTTTCGTCGGCAGAGAAAGGGAGCTCGAGCTCCTGCTGGACAGCTATCAACGTGCAAGGGTCGGCCGGGGCCAGGTGGTGTCGATCGTTTCAGAGGCGGGTCTGGGCAAATCACGACTTCTCTACGAGTTCCGGAAGGCCATCTCCCACGAAGATCTGACCTTTTTCGAAGGCCGGTGTCTCTCCTATGGGCGCAGGCTCGTCTACTACCCCATTCTCGACCTCTTACGGTCGAGCTTCGACGTCGGGGAGGAGGATGACGAATCGACAATCAGAGGCAAAGTGGCGGCCGGCTTGGAGTGGCTCGGAGTCGACTCGGCTCCGACCCTGCCGGGTTTGCTGGAGCTTCTGACTCTCGGTCGCGGCGAGACCGACGAACCGTTGCTGACTACCGAAGCGATCAAGGTGCGGTTGATCCGGGCGCTGACACGGGTGGCGCTGGCGGCGGCGGAGCGACGACCTCTGATCCTGGCGGTGGAGGACCTGCACTGGATCGATGAGGGGTCCGAGGAGCTCCTGCGGCAGCTGGTCGGCAGTGTCTCGGGTGCCAGTGTTCTCCTGGTGGTCACCTATCGGCCGGAGTATGTGCCCTCTTGGGGAGCCAAGTCGTTTCACAGCCAGCTCAGTCTGGGCAGGCTCTCCAATCGCGAGACGCTGCTGATGGCCCGACACCAGCTGGGCGAGGTCGAGATGACCGATGCGGTGGCCGAGGTCGTCTTGGAGAAGTCGGAGGGGGTACCGCTGTTTGTCGAAGAGCTGGTCCGTTCGATGCAGGAGCTGCGGCTCATCGAGCTCGGAGACGAAGAGTATGGTCTGGCCAGAGGAGTCGAGGCGGTTGGCATCCCGAGCACCATTCGGGATGTGCTGATGGCGCGAGTCGATGCGTTGCCGGAAGCCGCCAGACGTGTGCTCAAGACCGCTTCGGTCATCGAAAGGGAGTTCAGCCACAGGCTGATCCAAGAGCTGATGGCACTGCCCGAGGAGAAGTTGCTGGCCCATCTTTCGGTGCTCAAGGATGGGGAGTTGCTGTACGAACGGGGTATCTATCCGCAGTCGACCTACCTCTTTAGACACAACTTGACCCGAGAGGTGGTCTACGACTCCCTTTTGAGCCAGAGGCGGAAAGAGTTGCACCGACGAACGGGAGAGCTCATCGAGCGACTTTACAGTCAGCACCTCAACGAGAGGTTTGGGGTGCTGGCGGAGCACTTTGTCGCCGGGGAGGATTGGGAGAAGGGAGCCGAGTACTCACGGCTCGCGGCACGCAAGTCCCTGTACTCGGGATCCGTGCCGGCGGCTATCGAGCACGCACAGCGCCATGTCCGCTGTCTGGAGGGACTCCCCCGAAGTGTCGAGACGAGTCGCCGGCTGACCGCTGCACGCTCGACCCTAGCGGGGTACTTCCTCATCGTCTCGAGAATCCTCGAGGCCAGGGCCGTGGTCGCGCCGCTGACCGTGAGCTCCCCAGAGGTGGCCGACTCCAAAAGCCTACCGGCCATTCTGACCGCCATGGGTCTCTACGAGCTCTTTGTCAAGGAAGACTACGAAAGGGCTATGGAGCATCTCGACCAGGTTCTCCAAGACCCCGGTGACAAGTACCAAGCGGTCTGGCACTGGTTTGCCAACTACTACCTGGGAGGATTTCACTGCTGGAGCTGTGAGTTCTCCAAATCGCGCGAGTCCCTCGACAGGTGCCGGGAGATGAGTACCGGAGCCAAACAGTTCTGGGGCGTGGCGATCGCCAACAGCACGCAGGCGTGGAGCCATGCCCATCACGGCCTTATCGACCTGGCCCGTAGTCAGAGCGAAGAGGCTCTGGCACGGGCGACCGAGAGCGAAGACCCATTGGCACTTGCCCTCGCCCACCTGGTGGTGGGCATGGGCCACTACTTCGAGGGCTCGTTCGAGACCGCTCGATCGCATCTGGTGACGGCTCTGCGGTGTGGCGGAGGAGCGGAGCAGACGCTCTGGAGGGTCTATATGTTGACCAGTCTGGCGGACACCCTGGGCGAACTGGGGGAGCACGAGGCCGCCGTGCAACGAAGCGAAGAGGCTGTCGAAGCGCTCGAGGAGGTTGGTCTGCTGCCGTCGTGGGCGAGCGTGCTCGAGCTCAACCGGGCCCGAATCAAGGCGTTGACAGGAGCTCGGGTGGCCGACATCGGACAGCTCGATAAGTGGCGTGGCACCGAAAGGCTGCC
>CALILB010000366.1 GCA_938016625.1 uncultured bacterium
TGTCATCGGTCTCGCGCTCGGCTTTCTCAACATCATCCCCTATCTGGGGTCGATCGTCGGGTTGGGAGTCAGCATCCCGCTGGCCTACTTCCAGGAGGGTGGGGGTCTGGTTCTGGTGCTGCTGGTCCTGGTGGTCTTCTCGGTCGTGCAGCTCATCGAGAGTTACCTGCTGACCCCCAAGATCATGGGTGATCAGACCGGGCTCCACCCCATCGCCATCATCGTCGCCATCTTCTTCTGGGGCACCGCGCTGCAGGGGATCATGGGGATGATCCTCGCCATCCCGCTGACCGCCTTTCTCGTGGTCTTCTGGCGCCTGGCTCGAGAGAAGTACATCCAAGAGCTCGTCTAGCACGTCCTCTCGAGGGGACGTCGCCCAAGCCCCTGGACCGTCTCGGTTCCGCTGCGGTGGCTTTGCCCGCAACCGATACGGTCTCTTTGGCCCCTGGCACGGTTTGTGGAGTAGAGATGAGGCGAGGAGGCACCATGGCACCCACGCCCGGCATCACGGATCCGTCAACGGGGTCCCTGTTCGGCGGGTAGTGACGCTCGATCGAACCCCGGCGGGGTCGTTCTGGTTGCCGACTCGGGTCACCGGTCCTGTCCGGTGACCCTCTTTTGTCTGCGCGGTGGACCCGCGGAGTGATCGTCCAACCGGGCTATCATCGGAATGCGTAAGCCCCTTGGAGAAAGATCACGGATCGACACCGTGCGACTGATCGTCTTTTGCTCTCTGCTGACTCTTGGCTCGATGGCCATGGCCGTGGAGGACTCCCGGTTCGCCGAGCGGATCACGGTCACCGAGGTCGAGATTCCCGTACGGGTGCTTGTCGACGGCCAACCGGTGCGTGGTCTTACGGCCGAGAATTTCGAGCTCTTCGATCGGGGTGTGCCGCAGCAGATCCTCTCCTGTGAGGAGCGCGATCTGTCGCTCGAGGTCTTGTCGCCGGAGAGTCCGACGGCCGACTACCTGCCGGACCCGGAGTCGAGCGACGGGCGCAAGCTGCTGATCGTCTTCGACGGCGCCTTCTCTCGACGGCAATACCTGCTCCGCGCGCTCAGAGGCGTGCGGGCAATGGCGGATTCCCAGATCCACCCACCGACAGGGTGGCGGTCGCCGTCTACAACGGCGCCTCGGGGTTGAATCTCGTCGACGGGTTTACCGCTGACGGCAAGCGGATCACTCTAGCCCTGGACGTGGTCGAAGCGATTCTGAGCTCCGACCGGAAGGGGCTCGCGGAGGCTCACAAAGAGCTTGCCCGTTTGACCGACCAGCAACTCGCGGACGGGGAGATGGACCCGAAGCTGCGCCATTTCGATCGCATGGTGGCGGCGGTCGGACCGACGGCGGCGGTGGCGCTCCAGGGCACGGCCAAAGGCGCCGCCGGTCTGGACGCCGGTCTGGGCGCGGTGTCGATTTTTGGCGTCGGACCCAGGGGCGGGTTGGGTCTCACGGGAGCCGGCTCCGCGCTCGATCCAACCCTGGCGCAGCTGGTGAGAGACAGCCCAAACGAGTTTAGCGAGGAGATGGCGGGCAGCTCCGTCATCAGCGACGTCCGGGCTCTGGCGCTGACCCTGGGCGACACGGTGACCCTGCTGCGTGAGCTGGGTGGGCAGAAGCAGCTGCTGTTTCTCTCGGAGGGCTTTGCCGGGGGACTGCTGGCCGATGCCGCCGTCCTCTACCACCTCGAAAAGATGTTGAAGGCCTTTCGGCAGACGGGATGGACGCTCGACGCCGTGGATGTAGAGGGCATACCCGACATCGGTCGCCCCGCCTTCGACGCCGCCTCGCTCCTCTTCATGGCCCGGGAGACCGGAGGCGAGCTGTTCGAGAACTACAACGATCTGGCGACGGCGACAGAGCGGCTGCTCGAGCGCACGAGTGTCACCTATGTGCTCACCTTTCAACCGATCGACCTGGTCCTCGATGGCAGCTTCCACAAGGTCGAGGTCGAGCTGAAACAGGGACCCGCCAAGGCGCGGCTGAGCCATCGTCCCGGTTATCAGGCCCCCGGTCCCTACTCGGAGAAGGGACAGATCGAGCGCCGGGTCGACACAGCGGAGATGATCCTGACCAACGAGGAGATCGATGGGATGGGGGTTTCGGTTCTGGCGGCGCCCGTTCCCGATTCAGCGGACGGCTGGTTTGTCCCGGTCGTGGTCGAGATTCCCGGTGCCGACCTGGTGCCGGTGAGAGAGGGCCGGCGTCGTCGCAAGACACTGGTCGAGGTTCACGTCTACGCGGTCGACACCAATGGCGCGATTTTCGATCTGATGGTAAACGGCGTACAGCTCGACATGAGAAAGGTCGCCTCCACCCTCGAGGAGGGCGGGTTGCGGATTCTCGGTGGGTTGGAGCTCGAAGAGGGGGAGTACAGGATCAGGGTGTTGGTGCGCTATCCGGAAAACGGGGGACTTTTTCTGTCCACAGTTCCGGTGTCGATGGGTAAGGAACAAGGGGATGTCCCCACTTTCTTGACGCCCCTGTTCTTCAGCCTCGCCGACGGTTGGCTGGTGGTGAGGGACACCGCTAGCCTAGAAGTCGGATCCGCCACGGGCCTGCCATTTCACATAGGAGGCCTGTCCTTTGTGCCTGCCGTGCGTCCGACACTCGGCGAGGACGAGCCGATCGGGGTATTTCTCCTCGGCGGCGACTTGAGCCAACCCGATCTGATCATCGCCTCGCGGGTCCTCACGGCTGAAGGCGAAGTGGCAAAGGGCGGCGCGCTCGATGTTATGGAGCGACTGGTCGACGACCCGGACGGTCTGGATCGGGTGGTGGGGACCTTTCGGCCGAGCGGCCTGTCGGCCGGCGAGTATCGACTGGAGGTGACGGCGGCACTCGACAGCGGTGAAATCCTGGCGAGCAATACCTCTCGCTTCGTGGTTCGAGAGTGAGTGCAGGGTTTCGAGGGTCGAGGAAGCTTTGTGTTGTAAAGTACTTGACAGAGACAACCACACTGATCTAGGGTAGCCGCATGCCTGCGACGGAACCGGTCGAGAAGGGAAGACAGGAGCCCGTGGCCCTCCACTCCCATGCCATGGACAACCTCCGCTATATCCGGCGGGCGATGGAGTCGTCGGCTTCGTTTACCTCGGTGCCGGGACTGGCGGGGGTCGTCATCGGCATATCGGCGCTCGTCGCCGCTTTCTTGGCAGAGACCCGATTTGCCGATCAGTGGCTGGCGGTCTGGGTAGCGGATGCCGTCTTTGCCCTCACCGTTGGTGGCTGGGCGATGACACGCAAGGCCCGGGGCGAAGGGATACAGCTTTCGCGCGGGGTCGGCCGGCGTTTTCTCTTCAGCCTCACGCCACCACTGGTGGCAGCGGTGGTATTGACGGTGGTCCTCCAGCGGATGGGCGCCAGCGAGGCCATCCCGGGTACCTGGCTTCTGCTCTATGGCGCCGGGGTGGTGACTGGAGGTACCTTTTCGGTCCGTCCGGTGCCGGTCATGGGGCTGAGCTTCATGGTGCTGGGAGTCGTGGCGTTGCTGGCACCACCCGGCTGGTCGAACCCGCTTCTGGCCGCGGGCTTTGGCGGTCTGCATATCATATTTGGCGCGATCATCGCGAGGCGCTACGGTGGCTAAAAGACAAGCAGCAACGGAGCGCCGGCAAGTGAGCTCCGACAACAAGCGCAAGAAGCTCGAAGGCTTGACCGGCTATCTGGCGGATCCGGGGGCTCGGGACTTCGATCGCCTGGTGTACGAGCGTGTCAGGCTCGGCATGATGAGCGCCCTGACGGTAAATCGCTCGCTGACTTTCTCCGATCTCAAGGATCTCCTGCAGACAACGGATGGCAACCTGAGTGTTCACGCCCGCAAGCTCGAGGATGCGGGGTACGTCGCCTGCAAAAAGAGCTTTGAAGGCCGGTTCCCGCGCACCGAGTATCGCCTCACCCCCAAGGGGCGGCGAGCCCTCGAGCGGTATCTGGATCACATGGAGGCGCTGATCCACGCCACTCGCGAAGAGTAAAAATTTTTTGGAGGGAAACTTTGTGTTGCAAAGCACTTTAGACAAAGACCGAGTGCACCGTCTGCATGTAGCCGTCATCATGGACGGCAACGGCCGCTGGGCGCAGGCACGAGGATTGCCGCGAACTGCCGGCCACCGCGAGGGCGCCAAAGCGGTCCGCAGTGTGGTCGAGGCGGCACCGGACCTGGGCATCGGCACCCTTACCCTCTATGCCTTCTCCGCCGACAACTGGCAGCGGCCGCAGCCAGAGGTGCGGGTGCTGATGGAGCTGTTCGAGCGTTTTCTCCACAGCGAGCGCGACAAGTGCATAGAGAACGGCGTCCTGCTCAACATCATCGGGCGCCGGGACCGGTTCGAGCCGCGCCTGCTGCGGGCGATCCGGCGGGCCGAGGCGGCGACCGCGGCGGGCCGGACCCTCCACCTCAGGATCGCCGTGGACTATTCGGCGCGTCAGGCCCTGATGGACGCCGCCCGCCTCTACCAGTCGACCGAGGCGCAGAACGCCGATTCCTACTCGGAGCTCCTCAACCGGGCGATCAACTCACGGCCGGCGGCACCCGATGTCGATCTGCTCATCCGCACCAGTGGCGAGCAACGCTTGAGCGACTTCCTGCTCTGGGAGTGTGCCTACGCCGAGCTGATCTTCACCGACTGTCTATGGCCCGACATCAACGGCCAGGAGCTCGAGCGAGCGGTAGAGGAGTTCCACCGTCGTGAGCGTCGCTTTGGCCGTGTCGTCGAAGCGCGGGAGTTGGCGTCATGACGGCGGGACGGCTCTTTGCGGTTCTGTTTATCTTTATCTGTTGCTGTGTGGCCTGGTTCATCCTCGGCTTCTCTCTGACCTACCGCACCGAGATGTCGGACGATAGGCTGGCGCCGGCGGTGACCCAACTGTGGGGTGGCCGGCACGCCCAGGTGGCCCCTTCTGCCTGGTACGAGACGACACGCGTCGTACACAAGGAGATCACCGAGCAGGACGCCGAGGGCCGTACCGTTACCCGCCAGGTGAAGAGCGAGGTCGTGAACCGTGTGCCGGTGCCGCTCGCATCGAGCCGGATCGAGGTCAACCTCGATCTCGAGCACCGTCGCAAAGGGCTGCTCTGGTACGACACCTATGCGGTCGCCTTCGAAGGGAAGTATCGCTTGAGCCTGCCGGACGGGGTCGGCGGCCCACTCCATCTGCGCTTTGGGTTTCCATCGGCCGAGGCCATCTATGACGATTTTGTCTTTCGTGTCGATGGTGAAGATATCCCCCCGCAAGACGACCTGACCGCAGGCATCACCGCCGAGATCGAGTTGACCGAGAATCGGGAGTCGGTGGTGGAGGTGGGGTATCGCTCTCGCGGTCTGGATGATTGGCGATATCTCTTTGTCCCCGCCGGAGTCGCTCAGGTACGGGACTTCCTGCTGACGGTGACCACCGACTTCGAGGAGATCGACTTTCCGGCCGGCACCCTGTCACCCTCGACCAAGAGTGCCCAAGCCGAGGGCTGGAAGCTGGTGTGG
>CALILB010000367.1 GCA_938016625.1 uncultured bacterium
GGTGGCGCGGCTCAGGTCCTGGCGCGGGCTGTCAAGCGGGTCGAGAAGGTCTTCATGCTGGAAGAGTTTGGTGTACCCGAGGCGCTGTGGGTGATCGAAGTGGAGAAGTTTCCCGTCATGGTCACCATGGACTCCCACGGCAATTCGCTGCACGAAGAAGTGGAGAAGAAGTCGGAGCAAGAAATGGAGAGACTCCTGGTCGCCACCTAGACGACCGGGTATGAAGCGGACTGCAATCAAAAGGAGGCAGCCATGAGGAACAAAATCACGGTGATCGGCGCAGGCCATGTTGGCGAAAGTGTGGCTTTCAATTGCGCCCGCATGGGTCTGGGCGATGTGGTGCTGGTGGATGTCCTAGAAGGCATGCCCCAGGGCAAGGCGCTCGACATGTTCGAATCGTCGCCGGTCGAGGGCTTCGATTCCAACATTGTCGGGACCAACTTCTACTCCGACACCGAGGGATCGGACATCATTGTCATGACGGCCGGTCTACCCCGCAAACCGGGTATGAGCCGTGACGACCTGCTGTACAAGAATCTGGAGATTGTCGAAGACTGCATCGGGCATGCCGCCGCCGGCTCCCCCGATGCCATCATCATCATGGTGACCAATCCCCTGGATGCCATGTGCGAAGCCGCGCGGCGGGTCACCGGTTTCCCACGCGAGCGGGTGATCGGCATGGCCGGGATCCTGGACTCGGCTCGCATGCGCTCTTTTATCGCGTTGGAGCTGGGGGTGTCGGTCAAAGATACCCACGCCTTTGTGCTTGGCGGTCATGGCGACACCATGGTGCCCCTGGCCCGCTATTCGACGGTGGCCGGTATCCCGATCACCAAGCTGATGCCGGAGGAGCGGGTAGAGGCCATCATCGAGCGTACCCGCAAGGGTGGGGGCGAGATCGTGGCCCTGCTCAAGACCGGTTCGGCCTACTACGCACCGGCCCTGGCGGTGGCCGAGATGGTGGATGCCATCCTCAACGATCGTCACAAGATCCTCCCGTGTGCCGCCTTTCTCCAGGGCGAGTACGGCATCAACGACCTCTACGTGGGTGTGCCGATCCAACTCGGCCGCAAGGGAATGGAGAAGATCGTCGAGATCGACCTCACCGACGACGAGAACGAGGGTCTGCAGAAGAGCGCTGCGGCGGTCAAGGAGTTGATCGATCTCTTTCCGCAGAAGGCTCCGGCGTAGATCGCGAGAGTAGGAGCTCAGGCGGCTCCACAAACGATTCGGGGACGGTGGCTCTTGCTGCCGCCGTCCCCGTTTCTCTCCTTTGAGGACATCCTTCGAGGTCGGTGGGGCAGCGGCTAGTCCGAGCCCTGCTGGCTCGCGATCTGCTCGATGTCCTCTTCGCCGCACTTTGGACAGCGCGGGCTTCGTTCTCCCACCCGGCCGATCCACCCACACGACTTGCATCGCCCTTCGAAATATCCCTTCCAGAGGTCTTCCAGCAGACCGCGATGGTGGAGGAAGTGTCTCACCAGCGTCTTGAAGAGACCCATCGCCTCCTGTCCGGTGGCCTGGCTGTCGATCTCGATCCCGAGACCGGAAGGGATCTCCTCGGAGACGCGAATCACACGACCCAGAATAAGAAAGGGCTCGCAGATACCGGGGTAGCCTTCGAACTGCAGGGCGGCGATCTCTCCTGGGGGAGCACTGCCGGCGTTCTCGACCATCACGCCATGGAGGCTGACGTCGTGCAGACGAGTTTCGATCAGCTCGCCATCTCCGACCTTGATCTCCACCGGGATCGGCAGCTCGACCCTCTTGCTGGCCCGCCGCTCGGGCCCTCCCCAAGTACTCTTTTCGGACCTTAGCCGACTCAGGCTCTTCAGCCGACCAAGTAGCTCCGGTGTTTCCTTGCCGCGCTTTTCCGCCATAAGCGCCCCAGACGAGAATAGCAAGAAGGCGGGTAGGGGCGGAATGGAATAGAGAACAGGTGGCGTAGGACGTGCTGGGGGACGAAGCGGCCGGCCCGACCACGCGCCGTCGGCGCGCGGTGCCCGCCGGCCGAAAGGAAAAGGCCGCGCTGGGCGCGGCCTCGAATTGAGCTCTGTGGAGCTCCGTGTACTAGGGCGCTGACTACAGCCGGCGCAGGAGGGTCAGGGTCACTGCAACGGCCAGCATCACCACAGCCAGCAGCAGAATCATCGGCAGTGGGCTGCCGGTCGACGGCAGCGTCGCCGGAGCAGGTGCTGGAGCTGGAGCGGGCGCCGGAGCTGGTGCTGGAGCCGGAGCGGGAGCCGCCGCCGCCCTCGGTGGATCGGCCTTCTTGATCTCTTCGATCTCCTCGGAGGTCACGACCACCGACACAGGAGTGGTAACGGTGACGTGGGCGGTCACAATCTCCCCCTCCCTCAGATCCTGAACCTGCAACTCCTGTCCCCGTCGACCAAAGAATTTGATTCCATGGTCGCCCCTGACGTTGAACCTCCGGACCCCGAGGTTCTCGCCCTCTGTGACGTCGATAACGATCGTCTCGTTACCCGCGTGCAGAATTCTTCCCGTGGCGGTTCTGACCGCCGTCTCCGTGCCGGTTTCCTGGGCCACCGCCACTGTGGCGACGACGACCGCACACACGAGCACAATCAAAAGCACTGTTTTTCGCGACATCTGCATTCCTCCTCTGTGATTGGATGGCATTGGCTTCTTGCCTCTGCTATGTGAAGGCCGAGAACTTGTCTACTCGCGGTTCCCGGCCACTTTTTCCACCGTGGGTAGCTGTGTACCGTTGTTATTGCCAACCGAAGCTTCCTGCAAGGTAGCCCGCACGATATAGCGTTTCGGAGCCTTACCGACATGGTAGAAGGGGTAACAGGTCACCAGGGTAACGACCGGCGAAGGAGAAGGATTCAGTACGTGCACATCGACCGGGTCGACGATGGAGATCTTGTCGACTAGATAGGTGTCGGTCCGGGTCAGAGTGACGATCTCGATGGCGTCGCCGGGTTCTAGCTCTTTTAGACCGCGGAAGAAACCATCGCGGTGACCGGCGATACCGATGTTGCCTTCGCTCCCCGGTCGTGCCGTACCCGCAATGCTGCCCACCGCCCGGTTGAGAACCAACTCCCCGGTGCCTTCGTGGACCGGCACCTCGAGCGTGATCTTTGGAATCCTCAGGAGCGCCAGCGGCAGATCGAGAACCTCCCCGAGGCTGTTCTCATAGGCCTCGATACGACCCTCTGCCCAGAGACTGAAGTCGACCGGCCCGTCGAGGCCGAGTAGATCGTCTTGATCTTCCTCTGTGGCCTGAGAACCGCTTTCCGCCAGGGCCGCGCGGACCTCCAGGAACCTCGCCACATCCGCAGCGCCGGCAACGTCCCCATGACCGCGGGCGATGAAGTAGAAGGCGAGCATGGCGAGACCCACCCCCCAGGCGCAGCGCTCGGCCAGCCGCAGCCATCTCACGGTGCGGATCTCCCACCGACAAAAACAGCCAACCCATCACACCTTCGGCATCGATGCGGATTCATCTTGGACCACCCCGCCGTGGGTGTCTCCACGGCGGTTCCTGTTTGAATGTACATACCCTGTCTGAAGCACCCAAAAAAGTCAAACGGCCGGGCGTGATCGCCCGGCCGCAGACAATAAACCAATGAACTGGGTAGTTCTTTGTTACTCGAACGAGATGAGCTCGACGTCGAAGACCAGCATGCCGAAGGGCGGTCTTGTCCCCTGGTAGGCGAGCTCCTCGGGTATCCAGAAGCGACGCTTCTCGCCAACTACCATCAGTTGGAGACCCTGCGTCCAGCCGGAGATCACACGGTTGAGTGGAAAGGTCGCGGGCTCGCCGCGGACGACCGAGCTGTCGAACAGCTTGCCGTCTGTAGTCCAACCG
>CALILB010000368.1 GCA_938016625.1 uncultured bacterium
GAGGATAAAGAGCGGCAGGGCGATGAGCGCGTAGGAATTCATCCCAGCGAACAACCGTTGCGGCAGCACCCCGATGAGCTCGGGTTGGAAGAAAAGAAAATAGACCAGAGCGGAAAGCCCGAGCGAGTAGGCGACGGGAACGCCCATCACCAGAAATACGACCAGACTCGCCAGGAGCAGAATCATGAGGGTCTATCCCGCCACTACTCCTCTCGCATCCATGACCGGCCCAGCTCTTCCTCTCCTTTGAGAGCGAAGAACAGCCTCAACCCGCAATAGAGAACCGCCAGACCGCAGCCAAAGGGGATAGCGAACTGCGCCACGATGCGCTGCAGACCCGTACTCGGCATCAAGAAACCGCCGGTGGTGTCGATCCAGCCGACGCTGTACCAGAGCATGACGCCATTGATGAGCGCGATCAGCAGCAGCCCGGCGGCGTCCGCCACCTTGCGTAGAGTAGTCGGCAGCCTCTCGGCGACAGCCGTGATAGCGATGTGCTCGCGTTTGCCGACGGCTACCGCCCCGCCGATGGCGGTGGTGTAGACAAAGAGGACGGTGATGATCTCGTTGGCGCCGGTGATCGACGAGTTGAATACGTAGCGCAGGACGACCAGCGTTACGACGAGGACAAAGATGGCCATGAAGCTGACCATCATCACGCCCTCCAAGGCACGAGTGAGGATGGTCTCGAGCCTCTTCATGTTCGCTACTGGATTACGGCTGGGGTCCAAGTCGGGCGCTCTATCGGCCACACTCCGGGTCTCAACCGCCGCCGTGGGCGGCCTTGCGGGCTCTTTCTATCTCGTCTGCCGTAAAGTCACCCTGGTCGACAAAGTGCTGGTAGACAGGCTGCACGGCCTCACGAAACGGCTCCAGGTCGGCTCCTGTCACGTAGTTGACCTCCAGCTGCTCTGAGAGCTTGTTGACGAACTCCTCCTCCTGCTCGCGGTTGAGCTGATCACTCAGCGCGATGGTCTCCACCGCCACTTCGTCGAAGATCACCTGCAGATCGGAGGGTAGGCTCTCGTACCAATCCAGGTTGACCATCATCGGATCGGGTCCGGTGGCGTAGTTGGTGATCGTGAGGTACTCCGAAACCTCGTGGACCTTGAAGTCCCAGATGTTCGAGGGGGCCGTGTCCTGACCGTCCACCACTCCGGTCTGGAGCGCCTGGTACACCTCGACGTAGGGCAGCTCCTGCGGATTGGTCCTGAAGGCCAGGGCGGTCTGGACATAGACCTCCTGCATCGGCACTCGCATCTTCAGTCCTGCGAGGTCGTCTGGATGTGTGATCGGCCTGACATTGTTGGTGTGCGCACGGAAGCCCTGCGAGATCCCGGTAGCGGGTATGTGAAACCCGTTCTCTCGAGCACCTTGGTTCATCTCCCGGACGACATCACTGTTTACCAGCCGCAGCGCCTGGTCCCAATCGTCAACCAGAAACGGCAGCGTCAACAGATTGAACTTCGCGTTGGCATCGGCAAAGAAGCCTCCGCGGGTGCCCTGCAGCGCCCCGGTCGCGACGAGGTCCATGAGCTCGCGTTCGTTGCCCAGGACACCGCCAAAGTAGAGCTCGACTCCGATCCTCCCATCGGTCCTCTTCTCGAGCTCGTCCTCGAAATACAGCATGGACTGGCTGCGAATCGCGGCCTCGGGCTGCTCGTTGGCATACTTGAAGACGATCCCCTCATCGCCGCGGGTACAGGCAGTGGTGACGATGGCGAGTAGACAGACGATGATGCGGATCATCTTGGTTACCAGACAGTGAGTCGACCGTTGCACACGAATGGTGGTCAAGCAAACAGCTGCTTGAAAGCCGGTAGCGAGGCTCGGTATCCCGCCTCGAAGTCTCCGTCGTCGGGTCTGTACACGCTTTCAAGCGAGATCACCCCATCATACCCATCCTGCTCGAGCCGGGCGGCCAATGGTTCCAGATAGGGCACCATGTCTCCGGCTCCCAGCTCGCAGAACTCGACGGTCGCCTTTGGCATGTCCACCCTGGCATCTTTGATGTGGATGTGGCCGAGATAGTCCGGCATCAGAGCCTCATAGCCGTCGGGATAGGTCGGCTCGTTGGCGTACAGGCTGTTGCAGGGGTCCCACATGATCTTCAGACGGCTGCTTCCCAGGTCGTCGATCAGCTTTCTACCCAGGTAGGCCGACGGGACCATGGCGTTGTTGCCGGTCTCCAGTGCCAGCACCACATCTTCGTCCTCCGCCAGCTGAAGGGGAGCCTCCAACAGGGCGAGGAGCTGGTCCCAGGCCCCCTTGCTGGCGACCCACTTCTCCGCTCCGTTGCGGCCAAAAAGGATCATCTCTCGGCGGAAGCTCATGATTCTCACCAGCCGCGTGCCGAATGCTTTGGCCATCTCGATACTGCGCTGGAGCCCCTCCATGTGTCGGGTGTAGTTGGCATCACCGACCGTGGTGTCCCCCACCAGCATCCCGGCAAAGTTGTGCCTCGAGATACAGGAGACCTTGACCTTGTAGGCCTCGACCAGCGACTGGGCCCGTGCCATCTCATCGTCGGTCAGGTCACCCACTTCCTTGTCCCAGAGAAACTGCAGCTCGGCATACTCCAGCCCGGTCTCGACCATGACCTCGAGGGCATGCTCGAACTCGTTGCTGATCCCATTGGTAATCACTCCGAGTTTTGCCATACATCCCTCCTTTGGCGCAAATGTGCGCCTACCAGGTAACCTCAGTGTCAGCGATCTGTTCCAACAACTTGACGATCGACCAGTTGTCTTCCTCCGGAAAAAGCGAGATGCCGGACTGGAAGAGCTCGTAGGCCGCGCTGGTCGTGAACATGGCCACCCCGTTCTGCTTTGCCATGTTCATGCTGATACCCAGATCCTTGTACATAGTCGTGATCTGGCTGCCGGTGTCCTTGAAGGCCCGGTCCATGATCAACTTGGCGCAGTTCTCTAACAGCGGGCTCCGCACACCGCTGGCGGTAAACACCTCGTACAAAACCTCGCCCTTGACCCCGGCTTTGGCACCCAGCACCAGCGACTCGAAGATGGCGGTAAACGTCGCCCCGATCAGCGCCTGGAGGGAGGCCTTCACCGTCTGACCCATTCCGATCTCTTCGCCGACATGAAAAATCTTCTCGCCCACCGCCTCCAGCACTTCGAGGTTGGTCTCGAAGACCCCTCTCTTTGCCGCCGCCATCATCGTAAGCGTGCCCGCTTCGGCACCCCCTTTGCCACCACTGACCGGCGAGTCGATGATCTCGACGCCCTTCTCGGCGATCAGGGCGGCTATCTCTTCGATCTCGGCCGGATCGATGGTAGCCGT
>CALILB010000369.1 GCA_938016625.1 uncultured bacterium
AGATACAGATCGACGTCGCCGTCGCGATCGAAGTCGAACCAGACGGGCTGGAAGCCGTAGCCGTTGTCGTCCACCGTCTGCTCGACGCTGACGTCCTCGAAACTGGCGCCGCCGAGGTTGCGGTAGAGCCGGTTGTCGAGGTTCTCTGTGCCCGGCACGATGCCGTTGTAGTTAGCCACGTAGAGATCGAGCCGGCCGTCGCCGTCGAAGTCGGCGAACGCTGCCGCCTTGCCGGCGCCGGCGTCGTCCACCTTGGCGGCGGCGCTCACGTCCTGGAAGGAGAACTCGCCCAGGTTGAGCGCCAGGACGTTGGGCTCGCCGACTTGGGTGAGGTAGAGGTCGAGGTCGCCGTCCCCCTCGACGTCGCCGGCGGCGACCGCGGAGGCCTGGGACAGGCCCGGCAGGCCGTCGCCCGCTGAGCGGTCGGTGAAGTGTCCCGTACCGTTGTTCTCAAACACGCCGACCTGGCCGCTGGCGGCACCGAGGGCTACGACGTCCGGATCTCCGTCACCGTCGAGATCGACAAAAGCGCAGCCGAAGCCGAGATAGCCGTCCGCCTGCGGGTAGTCCTGCATGACGTAGACGAGGCCGCGCGCCACAGCCTCCTCGGTGAAGGGTTGCACCTCCAGAGTGGCGGCGTGGGCGAACGCGCCGAGGCTCGTGAGAAGGGCCGCCGGCAAGAGCACCGAGCGCGGGGAGGAAAGCGGGGGCATGGGCACGTCGTGACTACCGTGAGTTTGGGCGTCGCCGACTTCAGTCTACGTCATTGTCACCGCAGTGCCGCTCGTCGATCAGGTCCTGCTCTTCTGCCTTTTGTCGAGCATCAGCGGCAGGGCGTAGGTGAACATGCTGCCGGAAGTGTCGATGAGAGATAAGGTACTCACTGTGGATCGGAATGTAATGGCAGAGGAAGGAGAGAGAATGGCTAAGGTAAAGGGAATTGGCGGTGTGTTCTTCCTATCGCGAGGCGATGCAAAGGCCCTATCGTCGTGGTACGAGAAACACTTGGGAATGCAGCTCGAGGACTTTGGTGCCGCCATATTGAAGTGGGAAGACGATACTGCTGAGGACAACGGCGTGACTGTGTGGCACGTTGCAGACAGTAACAGCGATTGGTTTAGTCCGAGCGAGTCGCGGTTCATGATCAACTACCGCGTCGACGACCTGGAGGCGATGGTCGAGCAACTGACTGCTGCCGGCATCGAGATACTAAAAGGCCCGGAGTATCACGAAAACGGGGCGTTCGCTTGGATCCTGGACCCCGAGGGCAACAAGATCGAACTATGGGAGCCAAAGATCTGGGACGAGAAGAACAAGAGGTAGCGGTATTGAGATCCCACCAGAATAGGTTCCAGAGGCTTCTTAGAAGATCGCAGATCAGGGCGAGTCCAATTCTGGATAGAGTCCAGGATTCCGGTTATGATGGCAACGTGATCGAGGACGCCGAGGGTCTCTTGAGGGAGCACGGGTTGCAGGTCACCGCCCAGCGGCTGGCCGTGTTGGAGGCGGTATCGGCCCGGCCGCATTCCACTGCCGACGAGCTCGCCGACGATGTGCGAGGCCGCATCGGGTCGGTCTCTCGACAGGCGGTGTATGACGCCTTGGGGATGTTGGCCGAAAAGAGATTGGTGCGCAGGATCCAGCCCGCGGGATCAGCGGCCCGCTACGAGGATCGGGTCGGTGACAACCACCACCACCTGGTCTGCCGCACCTGCGACCGTATGGACGACGTCGACTGCGCGGTGGGCGCCGCTCCCTGCCTTACAGCGGCCGATGACTGGAGCTACGAGATCGACGAAGCCGAGGTCATCTACTGGGGCCGCTGTCCCGAGTGTCTCGCGGCAGCCCCGGTTGCAGACGGAGACTGAAGAGGAGACCGGCCTCGTCCCGCGCGTCCTGGACAAGCGCGACGATACCGATACCAACAGACCAAAATCCCAAACCCAGAGCCACCAACCATCAGAAGGAGAGATCAGGAGCATCCACATGTCAGAGACTATGAAAAGCGCAGGCAAGTGCCCAGTGTTGGCTGGACCTCACTCACAGACGGCGGTTGTGACCACGGCGAACCAACACTGGTGGCCGAATCAGTTGAACCTGAAGATTCTCCACCAGAATCCTCCCGCAGGCGATCCGATGGGCGGGGAGTTCAACTACGCCGAGGAGTTCGAGTCACTCGACCTCGCTGCCCTGAAGAAGGACCTCGAGAAACTGATGACGACGTCGCAGGACTGGTGGCCGGCCGACTACGGCCACTATGGGGGACTCTTCATTCGGATGGCGTGGCACAGTGCTGGCACCTACCGCATCAGCGACGGCCGGGGCGGCGCCGGCTCTGGCACGCAACGCTTTGCACCGCTGAACAGTTGGCCCGACAATGTAAACCTCGACAAGGCGCGCCGGTTGCTTTGGCCGATCAAGCAAGAGTACGGCCGCAAAATCTCGTGGGCCGACCTGATGATTCTTGCTGGCAACGTTGCCCTCGAGTCGATGGGATTCGAGATATTCGGTTTCGCCGGCGGGCGCGAGGACGTCTGGGAGCCCGAAGAGGACGTCTACTGGGGACCTGAGACCGAGTGGCTCGGAGACGAGCGCTACAGCGGCGACCGGGACCTCGAAGATCCTCTCGGCGCCGTCCAGATGGGTCTGATCTACGTGAATCCGGAGGGGCCGAACGGCGACCCGGATCCGGTCGCGTCCGGCCACGACATTCGAGAGACGTTCGCGCGCATGGCGATGAACGACGAAGAAACGGTTGCGCTCACCGCCGGAGGACACACCTTTGGCAAATGCCATGGTGCCGGCGATGCCGCCCTGGTCGGTCCTGAACCCGAAGCCGCCGGCATCGAAGAGCAGGGACTCGGCTGGAAGAGCAGCTTCGGCAGCGGCAAGGGCTCGGATGCCATCGGCAGCGGCCTGGAAGGCGCCTGGACCCCTAATCCGATCCAATGGGACAACGGCTACTTCGACATGCTGTTCGGATA
>CALILB010000370.1 GCA_938016625.1 uncultured bacterium
GCCGGTGTGAAACCAGCCCTCCTGATCGATGGCCTCGGCCGTCGCTTCCGGCATGTTCCAGTAGCCCTTCATGATGTTGGGTCCCTTGCCCAGAATCTCACCGTCGTCGGCGATCTTGAGCTCCACCCCCGGAATCGCGGGCCCGACGGTCCCGAGCTTCACGGCATCGGGACTGTTGACACATAGCACGGGTGAGGTCTCCGACAGGCCGTATCCCTCGTAGATCTCGATCCCCATACCCCAGAAGAACTCGGCCAGGTCGCGGGCCAGCGGCGCGCCGCCCGACATGGCGAATTGGAAGCGGTTGCCGAGCCGCTCCTTGATCTTGCCAAAGACCAGCTTGTCGGCAAGCCCGAGTTGGATCCCCAGCAGACCCGAAGGCGTGCGACGCTGGAGCCGATAGGGCAGGGCCTTCCTGGCGACGTCGACCGCCCAGCCGAAGATCTTCTGTTTGAGCGGTGGGCTGCCCGCCACGTTCTCACGCACCTTGGCCAGCACCTTTTCATAGACACGGGGTACAGAGACAAAAACGTGGGGATTGACCTCCTGGAAGTTCTTGGCCACGGCCTGGATCGACTCCGCATAGGCGATAGTCGCACCTCGGTAGAAGTAGATGTAGTCGACCATGCGCTCGAAGGAGTGGGAGAGCGGCAGAAACGAGAGGGCGGTCCATTCACTGTGAATGTCCAGCACCTTGAGCGCGTTGACCACATTGGAGGCGATGTTGCCGTGGGTCAGCATCACTCCCTTGGGGTTGCCCGTTGTGCCGCTGGTGTAGATAAAGGTCGCCAGATCGTCGGCGGAGGCGCTGCGTGCGCTCTCCTCGAATTTTCCCTCGTCCATGGGTGCCGTCTCTTCGAGGAGCCTGTCGAAGGAGTCGATCTCGGCCGACGGCGGCTCACCCTCGATGAGGATGATCTTGCGCACGTTCGGCATCGCGGCCTTCTCGCCCAGCAGCCCCTCCAACCGCTTGGCGCCCTGGACAAAGACCACCTCGGCACCGCAATCGTTGATCACATAGCTGGCCTGATCGGGTGTGAGGGTGGGGTAGACCGGTACCAGCACGGCGCCGATTCCCAGGGTGGCGAAGTCGACACTCGGCCAGTGAGGCCCATTCTCGGCCATCAGACCGACCCGGTCGCCCCGCTCGACACCCAGGGCGCTGAGCGCCGCGGCCAGCCGCAGTACCCGATCGTGCAGCTCGGCCGTGGTGATGGGTCGAAACCGGCCATCGACCTTGTGCATCAGACAGTCCGGTTTCTGGTGACCGACGGCCACCAGGAAGAGCTCCGACAGCGTCTTGATCGACATAGCACTCCCCCTTCTGGACGGTATAAAAGACCTGCAGATGGCGAAATTCTACATCAAAGGCGGCGGTCACGAGCCAGTCGTGGCCCTGGCCGGCGGATGTTCTTGACCGGGGTTCTGGCCGGCGTTATCCTTCCGCAGCCTCCGCGGTGACCACCCGGGGGTGTGCCCGGAAGAAGGGCGCATGAATTAGCCATCACTCGGGGCGTAGCTCAGCCGGGTAGAGCGCACGGTTCGGGACCGTGAGGCCGGAGGTTCAAATCCTCTCGCCCCGACCATTCCCTAACAAACTCTCTGACAGTATCCGGTCGTCGCGAGCGGACTTGCCAGAGTCCGTTTGCGCTCCCCACAGTGCTCGCTTACCATTGGGTCGCCAAATCCACGAAAGGCAGGTCGCATGGACATACCGTCAAGGAAGAGCGAGAAGCCCTATGTGCCGGCTGAGACGTCGCTGCCGGAGCTGACCTGGAGAGCCGTCATTCTGGGTCTGGTGATGGCCGTGGTCCTCGGCTTTGCCAATGCCTATCTGGGGCTCAAGGCGGGTATGACCATCTCCGCCACCTTCCCGGCGGCGGTCATCGCCATCGCCGCCTTTCGGCTGCCCTTTATGCGTGGCAACGTGCTGGAGCAGAACATCGCCCGCACCACGGCCAGCGTCGGCGAGGCCTTGGTGGCCGGAGCCATCTTCACCATCCCCGCCTTTGTCATGGTCGAGGTAGGGGGAGAGCGTCTGTGGACGACCTTCAACTACTGGGAGACCTCTCTGCTGCTGCTTATCGGTGGGGTTATGGGAATCCTGTTTGTCATCCTCCTGCGTCGCACCCTGGTGGAAGACGCCGATCTGCCCTTTCCCGAGTCCTATGCCTGCTACGAGATCGTCAAGGTGGGGCAAAAGGGGGAGAGTGGCGCCAAATACGTCTTTGGCGCGCTGGGGCTGGGCATGCTGATCGAGATCTTCAAGAACGGTGACGGCGTGAGAATCCTGCGCGAGTCGACCGAATTCTTCATCCAATTTCCACAATCGGTGGTGAGGCACTTCTATCCATCGCGGGAGGCGATGGGATCGATCACCCACACGGGTGGCATCGCCGTGGCCTCACCCGCGGCCAGCCCGGCGTTGATGGGGGTGGGCTATATCATCGGTTTTCGGCTGGCGGCCATCAACTTTGCCGGTGGGGCGCTGGCCTGGTTTGTGCTCATACCCCTCATCCTCTTCTTGAATCCGCAGCTGGCCGATCAGCTCTCCGTCAACGGTACTCCCACCTGGGAGGACCTCAGTTTTACGGTCTGGTACAACAACGTGCGGCCGATCGCGGTGGGCGCCATGCTGGTGGGGGCGCTCTACACGCTCTGGGGTTTGCGAGAGTCGCTGTCGAGCGCCTTCAAGGGAGCGCTCGGCCGGCGCGACGGGGCGGACTCGGCGGATGCCCCGAAGCCCACGCGACTGGAGCAGGATCTCAACCTCCGCAACGTCATGGTGGCGGCGTTTCTGCTCGTCATCCCGGTCACTCTCGTCTACTACCACTTCACCGGCAGCCTGGGTGGGGCGCTGCTGGCGGCAGTGGTGATGACCATCACCGGGTTTTTGTTTTCGGCGGTCGGCGGCTGGCTGGTCGGTCTGGTGGGGGGATCGAATCAGCCGATCTCGGGGCTGACGCTCTCCACCCTCATCGTCGCCGCCCTGCTCATGGTCTCGATCGGTGTCACCGGACTGGCCGGCATCGGTGCCGTCCTTGGTGTGGCGGCGGTCGTCTGCTGTGCCTCGTCGATGGCGGGGGACATGATCCAGGATCTCAAGGTGGGACAGCTCGTGGGCGGCACACCGAGGAAGATGGAGATCGCCGAGATCATCAGCACGATCCTGGTCTCGTTCGTGCTCGTCTTCCCCATCATGATTTTGCACGAGAAGAGCGTGGCCAAGGGGGGTATCGGCATCGGTGATACCGACCTGCCGGCGCCCCAGGCGGGGTTGATGGCCCAGCTGGCCACCGGCATCGTCGGTGGCGAGATGCCCTGGGGTCTGATCCTCATCGGTATCGGTCTGGCCATTGCGCTGATCCTGATCAAGGCACCGGCCCCGATGCTGATCGCCGTGGGTATGTACCTGCCGCTGGAGACGACCTTCGCGATCTTTGTCGGTGGCGTGATCAAGGCGGCGGCCGATTGGGTCGCCGAGCACAAGGTCGACCCCGGCAGGAGAAACGTCTTCGATAACGTCGGCATCCTCCTGGCCAGCGGCTTTGTCGCCGGCGAGGCGCTGACCGGTGTCTTCCTCGCCGGGTTCGTGCTCCTCAGTATGAATGTCCTCGATGTCTCCTCCATTACCGAATGGATCTTCGGCGTGGAGTCGTTCCCGTTTGTCGACGGACCTGTCGGCGGCTGGCTGGCGCTGGTGGTGTTTGCGATCGTCGCCATCGCCCTCATTCGCATACCGTATCGAGCCGCGATGCGGCGACAGGACTAGAGGTCCGACTCGGCTTGCGACCGGCCGTTCCATGACCTATCCTTGGCCGATCGGTTTTATCTGCTTTGAGAGGAGGTCGGCGTGATCTACGTCTGGGCGATCGGCATCTATCTGCT
>CALILB010000371.1 GCA_938016625.1 uncultured bacterium
GCGATTGTCGAGCCCGACGCCAATCCGCGCAAGAACGAAGCCGCCCACGAGGTCATGGGTTTGACGGCTCTCCTCCAGGACGACTACGCGGGGGCCGTGGAGCACTATATGCAGACCGACCCCTCGAATGTCTACGCCAAGTACCACCTGGCGCTCGCCTACAAGGGAGCCGGTGAGGAGGAGAAGGCCCGGGAGATCCTCAAGGAGGTGGCGGACTATAACTTCAATTTTGTCGGTTACGCCCTCGTACGAGAGGGTGCCATGGAGAAGATAAAGTAGCGGACGGATCGGAAGTCTACTGTCCAAGAAAAAACGGCCCGGGCTCCTCGCGAGCCCGGGCCGATTGTTTATTGGAGGTGTGACTCCCTAATCCCACTTCTGCCCAGGTTTCTCGGGTGGATCGGGTGGCAGTATGCAGATGTCCTCACAGAAGATCACTGCGGTGAGGGCGGCGCTGCCCGCGAGCTCGATATCCAACCTGCTCACATCCTTGCGCAGGAACTGGACCACCTCGAAGCTGTTGTCACCCAGGACGAACAGCGGTCGGGTGAGGATCACGTTGCCGACGTCGTCGTACGCCGTGGCGGTGCCACCCGATTCACCCCTCTCGACATCCAGGAGCCGGATCTCGGTGAGCTCCACGGGCGGGTCGAAGTCGAACCGCATCAGACCGGGAGCGTCCACGTCGTCAGGATCACTGGGGTCGGCATCCTCCGAGATGATGAGGACCTGGCCACGCGGTATCTGGTTGGACTTGCCTCCGTTACCTCTACCCGGGCCGGGAACGATGAAGTCCGGCGGAATGGTAAAGCGCTCATTCGGAGTGCCAAGATCGATATCGCCTCCGGTGGGGGCGCTGGTGTCGAAGATCATCAACGGGTGGTTGACGGGGTCGCCGGTGGAGAGCCAGATCCCCTCGCTCGCCCACGGCTGGTTGGTGTCGTCGATGATCTCACCGGGCACCAACCGAACCGTGCCGGTGGCATCGGTCTCGAAGTCAATGCTGGGTGGGCACTCGTCCACGATCTCGGTGTTGGTGAAGGTGCACGTTACCGTCTCGCCAGGATCCAGGTTGATCGTGGCCGTGTGGGTCCCGACGTCGCCGCTCGAGCCCGTACCACCCTGGTCGCTGTCGATACAGGTGATGTCGGTCAGCAGGAAGCCCTGCTGCGTGGGATCGTTCTCGATCACCATGTAGGTCCCAGCCAAAACGTCGTCGAAGATCTCCTGCTGCCCGTGGCTGAGGATGAAAGCGCCGGGGATTGCAATGTTGTCGGTGAAGCCGAAGCCGTCGGGACTGACGGGATCGGTGATCTTCTGGATGATGATCTGGCCCGGCGGCGGTAAATCTTGGGTGTTGACAAAGGTGCAGGTAACCGTCTCCCCGGGAGCCAGATCGATGTTCCCCGGATTGCTGCCGTCATCGCAGGTGGCCGAGGTCAGCTGCCAGCCAGCCGGCACGTTCTCGGTCACCGAGTAGGGGCCACCGCCAGCGGCGGTGGGCAGCAGCTGGGTGGTGGTGTCCACGGCGCCATGGGTCAGGAAGAAGTTGGGTTTCCAGCTGGGCACGAACTCGAAAGCCTGGCCCGATCCCGTGGGGATGGTCAGCTTCTGCACCGCAATGGAGCCGCGCTGGAGGGTGTTGGTGAAGACACAAGTCACCGTTTCGCCGTCGGCCAGATCGATCTCCGTTGGCGGGCTGCCGTCGTCACAGACCGCGGAGGTCAGGTCCCAGCCGGCCGGCACGTTCTCGGTTATCGAGTAGAGCCCGCCGCCTTCATCGGTAGGCATCAGATCGACAAAGATCTCCTGCTGGCCGTCGGTCAGGTCGAAGTTCGCGGCCCAGCTCGGCTCGAACTCGAAGATCTGGTTCGAGCCGTCGGGATCGGTCTGTTTCTCGATAACGATCGTCCCACCCGGCGCCCGACCGGCCATGTCACCACCGTTGATGTCGAGCGGGAAGGGATCGGGGCCGACATTCGTGACTGTGATCGGGCCCAGACTGGTGGCGTTACCCGTTGCGGGATCGATCTGGTAGAGGTTGTCATCGACGTTCGAGGTCATCAGCCGATTGTCGATGGTCTCACCCATTCCGGTGTTGTTCTCCTCGGTGACATCCTCCTTGATGAGGGTGGCGATCGCGGTGTCGGGATCGACCCGGTAGAAGTCCCGGATCTCGGCCGCGGGATCGATGTTGTTGGTCACCAGATAGAGGTTGCCGTCGTCGGTAAACTCGATATCTGCACCGTGGGTGTCCACCGTCGTCCCATCTGCCGTCCGCAGGATGCCGACGAGCTGCGGTGTACAGAAAATATCGGGAAAGGTCCCGGTGCAATCGGTGTCCGGGTCGATGGTGTAGAAGCCTTCGTCCAGAAGATTGGTGAAGAAGAACTCGCCATCGAGTGAGCAGGCCAGCTGAAATACCGCGAAGGTGAATTCGTCCGGCAATGAGCCGATCAGCACTTCAGTGGGCACAGCTTCGCCCAAGTCGACCGCGGTTATGACCGGAACATCCGCGCCGATACCGAGCACGAGCTGCGCACCGGGGCAGATGGCGATGGCGTGAACGATTTCCGCCTCAACAAAATCGAAGAGGAACCTCCCTTCGTTGAGGCCCGGGCTCACCAGATCGACCCGGTAGAGCGAGGTCGGAGCAAGGCCATTGGAGAGGATCAGCCCCCCCTGGGCGACAACAGGATGTGGCAAGAGCACCGCCGCAGCCATTATTCCGAGAAACACCAGCGTGGCCAGGACTGTTCCATTAGTTTTTCTTGCCGACATTTTCAGCCTCCTTGTTCCCGAGTTCACCCTTTTCTCGAGCGCCCCTACCGCTCTGATAGGCGACGCCATATGGGCCAGCCCCTTGCTGCAGCTCCGCCGCAGCCTGGAAGACCCGTCTCCGAGCGTCAAGTACATCGTCTACTTCCGACGACACTCAGACTTCTCTTTAACAACTAAGCGTCAGGATAGTATCAGGAAAAATAGACGACTGGCTATATGTTTCAGGCCGACCGGAGGCTCGAGCCGCGGGGGCGGCGACGAGATCAGTTCTTGACTCTGTAGCGCGCCGTGGTGGCTTTCTGCTTCTGCTCGTTGTAGATGCAGCTGAAGATGAAGGTCTTTCGGTTTCCCGCGCCCCCGACATACTCACCCGCGCCACTGATCCCGGTCTCGCCTTCGGACTCCTGCCACTCCCTCAGCAAATCCTCGTCGAAGTCGAGCTCCTGGAAGCGGGGACGGTCGTCCTGGATTCGTGCTTCGATCGCTTCGAGGCAAGAACGGCTTGCCGGAGCGGCGGGCTCGGCCTTGTATCTCTGGGGTGACTCGGCATCGGCCGTGGGGTCTCGAAAATCGACCTGTGTGGCGGTGATCTCTGTTGCCGGCGCATCGTAGATGCAGGTGTAGGCGATGTCCTTCCAGTTACCCCGACCACCCAGATACCAGCCCTCGCCCCGGATGCCGGTCTCGTCCTTGGACTCGCGCCACGCCCGCAACGAGCCGGCGGCAAAAACGAGGTCATCGGCACTCGGACGTTTGGTGCGGAAATCCTGTTTGACCGCCTCGAGGCAAGCCGTCACCTCGGGAGCGTCGGGGTCGGCCGGAGAATCGAGGCGATCGGTCTGAGCGATGGCGCCACCGGCCACCAGAGCTGCGACCATGAATGCGATTGGTGGAAGAGCAAGCGAGGGGAGATGCGGGCACTGGGACATGGGTGCCTCCTTGGAGTTTTGATCAATCAACGATGTAGCCGAGAGCCTTGAGTCGGCGGCGGTCGGCCCGCCTCATGTCGACCGACTCGGAGGCGTCCTGTTGGGATTCGATCCAGAGATGTGCGATCGACGACTCCGCATGCCGAGTCGACTCGGCGGCCGATCCCTCTCGAATGGAGACCTCGTACGGGAAAACCTCTATCGGCTCGGTCGCCGCGCCGACGAGCAGGGGCACCGCCGTCCGATTGCTCAACAGGGTGCCGCTAATGGTGACGCTCGCGTCTACCGGCAGGGTTTTCCATCGTAGCGTCTCGCGCGGAGACAGCCGGAATTGCAGTCGGTGAAGATCCTCCGACACCTGTGCTGTCCCCTTCCCGGCATCCAGCGCGGGCTCGAGAAACACACCGCTGGTCTCGAGCTCACCGGTCAGGTCGCCCGCACCCTCGTCGAGCCACGCCAGGTTCCAGCGATCGGGTATGAGCGCTTCGACAGCGGACATGGTCTCGGTCCGCAGCCCAGCCGCGATATCGGTTCGATCAGAGACCAGATTCTGCGTCTCACCGGGATCGGTGGAGAGATCGAAGAGCGACTCTCGGCCGGTCTCGAGGTCGATGAGCAGCTTCCAGCCCCGGCGCCTCAGACCGATGAGATTGGTGTCGAACCGGGAAGTCTCCAGGAGGGCCGGGCGGCCGTTGGCGGCGGCAGACCGGCCGGCCCCTGTCTCGCCTCGAAGCAGCGGCGCCAGCGACCGACCGTGCAGCCCGGAGGGGGGCGAGAGGCCCGCCAGTTCGAGGAGCGTCGGTGGCAGGTCGACAAGACCAACCTGGCCGGAGATCGTTTGTGGACCCGCGATACCCGGTCCCGCCACAAGCAACGGCACATGGACCTGCTCCTCAAAGAGAGTGTGACCGTGGCCCCATGAGCCGCGCTCGCCAAACTCCTCGCCGTGGTCCGAGGTCACGATGATCACGGTGTTTTCGTTCAATCCGAGTCCGCCCAAGATGTCGTAGAAACGCGCCAGCTGGTCGTCGACATAGCGGATCTCGCCGTCGTACATCGACTCCTCGAAGGCAAGGCGCTCGCTCGTGGGTGGGTGTCTCTTGTAGAAATTGTAACTGCGGTATTTCCGCCGCCGCCCGGTGTAGTCGGTGGCAAAGCGTTCCTTGTAGGGAGGCGGTGGCCTGTAGGCGTAGTGGGTGTCGTAGAGGTGGAGGAAGAGAAAGAAGCGCTGGTCGGCTCGCTCCGCAAGCCACTCTTCCGCCAGATCGACGACCTCCCGAGCGTCCACGGTCTTGCGAGCCGTCTCATGGGCCGACTGATCGAGATTCTGAAACCAGTCGAAGCCCCGGTCGAAGCCGTAGTTGGCCGAGACGAACCAGGAAGTGACAACGGCCCCGGTGGCAAACCCCTCGGCCTGCAGAAGCTCGGCCACGGTCGACGCCGATGGGGCGATCGATGAGTCGGCGTCCACCGCCCGATGACTCGAGGGGTAGAGACCGGTCAGCATCGAGGCATGCGAGGGCAGCGTCCATGAGGCTGTGCTGACGGCTTGCTCGAACCGTGTCCCCCTGGCCGCCAG
>CALILB010000372.1 GCA_938016625.1 uncultured bacterium
CCCAGAACCAGAATCACCAGCCCGAGAAAGGCGGTCAGATCGACGGGCAGCTTCTCGGTCAGGAACAGATAGACCATACCGATCAGAAGCGCAAAGAGAAATGCGATCTCCGGCGTCATGCGGCGATTCTATCCCTGTGGACAAGGTCACAGAGCGAAGAGCGGTTCCTGCGACATCCTAGAAGCGGAGAACCTGGCAAGGATGTTCGCGGCGCCCGGTGGCGCCCGGGAGGACACCGATGGTTGGACTCTGGAAACGACTGGTACCGGCTGTGGCAATCCTCTGCCTGGCCCCGCTGGGTTGTGGTGGCAAGATCGACGACAGCGGTGAGGGCGAGGTGAGAGACGAGATCGATCAGGCGGTTGATAGGGTCCAGGGCGCTGCCGACCGGGCCCAGGAGTCCGCCGACCGGGCCGAGTACTACCTCGACCATGGCGAAATGCCGCCCGAAGAAGAAACCGAAGAGCAGGAGCAGTGATCATGGTGGTTCGAATCATCAAAGTAGCCGTTGTCATCGTCATCGTCTATTTCGGGTACACCCAGTTGGTGCCGTGGATCAAGAGTGTCGGCGGCGGGCCGGGGGAGGCGGGGAGCGCGGACGACGGCTTTGCCGATGGTGGTGCGCGCCGCTGCATCGATCTGGCAAGCCGGGCCGGCAGCACGCTGGGCAGCGAGATGCGGCAATACGCCAAGCCACCGTTCGACCTTGCCGACTGGGGCGCTACCGTCAACAAGGTGGAGATGAAGATCTACGAGGCCAACTCGGACTGTCGGTGCTCGGCACCGGGGTGCAGCGAGGCGCGGCGGGCGCTGTCGGAGATGGAAAGCCTTCTGGCCAGCTTCGACGGTATGGTCCGGGGAGACAGCGCCGGCTTCACCAACCCGGCGGACCAGATGCAGGAGGCCGACCGTCTGCTCGAGGAAGCGCGGTACGCGGCCGGAATCTGAGACCGGTCAGCCGGCGCCCGCCGCTCGTTTCGACATCACGAGTATGGCGCCGGTAATGTAGGCAACCACCCACCAGGTGTAGGCCAGACGCGAATAGTTATGCAGCCAACGCGGCACGAGCGCATCGCCGGAGCGCCGGTGGTGACGCCAGGCAAACGAGGTCTCCAGCAACATGGCGGCGAGCGATGAGAAACCGAGCACGCCGTGAGCGGTAAAAGGTCCGCGACTCGAGCCGACGATCATGAAGCCGGTGGCGACGACGTCGAAGATGACCCCGACGGTAAGAAAGAGAAGAGCCCGCCGGGTGACACGATGACTCCGTTGCTCGGAGACGATACCGATGGTGTAGAAAAGCAGTGCAAAATTTACGATGATCGTTCCGGCAATTAGAATCCCGCTCACTTGCGTCCTCCCTCTTTCGTTCGGTGGGCGGGCCTAGGGTATCAAGTCGGCCCTTCTCATCCATTGTAGACTCGCTCGGGTGTCCAACCGTCTCGTCCTCCTCGGTACCGGAACCTGCCAACTGCAGCGTGACCGCATGGCCTCGGCGGCCCTGGTGGAGCTGGATGAGTTGGCGGTCGTTTTCGATTTTGGCCGCGGCGTGGCCACCCGGCTGGCCGAGTTGGGCGTGAGACAGAACGAGATCGAGCACGTGGTCCTGTCGCACTTTCACCCGGACCACTTTTCCGACCTCATCCCCTATCTACACGGTGGGCTCTATTCTCAAATCGATCCCCGGACCACCGATCTCAACGTCTATGGACCCCCGGGACTCGAAGATCTCGGGGAGAAGGTGCTCGATCTCGCCGGTTTTGCCGAGCTCGAGGAGGAGTTGCGTCCTTTCGCGGTCCACCTCCACGAGATCGACAACGCCAAGCTGACCATCGACGGCCGCGATTTCGTCTACACCGATCTACCACCGGCCGGAAACCACGGGTTGAAGTTCGATGTCGAGGGCGCGATCTGCGCGCTGACCGGAGATTCGCACTTCCACGAGCAGGAGATCGAGTTTCTGCGGGGTGTGGACCTGGGTGTGATCGACTCCGGGCACCTGGAGAAGGAGGAGATCATCGAGCTCGCGGTTGCCACCGAGGCGGGGCGTCTGGTCTGCTCGCACCTCTATCAGGAGCTCGACGAGGTAGAGCTCAACGCCAGGGCGCGGGAAGCGGGCTACGAGGGCAAGCTCCTCATCGGCTACGATTTCATGTCCTTGAAGCTCGGGAATCTAGGATAGAATCCGGCTCTGTCCCGAGCCCATGATCGAGACTCTGCAACAGCCAAAGGCGCTGCCACACAGCGACGAATCCGAGCGGGCTGTCCTTGCCGGAGCCCTGCTCGACCCGGCGTTGCTGCCGGTGGTTGTCGGCCGCCTCGCCCCCGAGGACTTCTACTCGGAGCGCCATCGCACCATCTACCGCTCGATGGTCGATCTCCAGGCGGCGGAGGTGGAGGTCGACCTGCGGACCCTACAGGCCAGCCTCGAGCAGCAGGACAAGCTGGAGAGCATCGGCGGTGTCGCCTACCTCGCGGGGCTGGACCTCGATCTTCCCGATCTTGGCCGGCTCGACACCTATGTGGAGATCGTCAAAGAGCGCTCCGTACGCCGCCGCCTCATCGAGGCTTGTGGCGAGATCACCCGTCATTGTCTCGATGGTGGCCTGGAGGCGCAGGAGGCGCTGGGAAGGGCCGAGCAGGCCATCCTCGGTCTGGGCGAGGAAGCTGTCCAGAAGGGGTTCGTCAAGCTGGGTCAGATCTTCCACGAGACCCTGGCGGAGCTCGAAGACCGACCCGAGCGTGGCTTTCTCGGGCTGCCATCGGGGTTTTCGGATCTGGATGCCATGACCCGCGGCTTTCATCCCGGCAACCTGGTGGTGATCGCTGGACGGCCCGGGATGGGAAAAACCAGCCTGGCCCTCAACATCGCCGAGCACGCCGCCATCCGTGAGAATCGCCCGGTAGGACTGTTCTCGCTGGAGATGAGTCAGGAGGAGCTGGCGCTGCGCATCCTGTCGTCCGAAGTGGACATCTCATTCGGCCCGTTGCGCTCGGGGCATCTCTCCCAAAAGCAATGGACCAAGGTGGTGCAGGCGGTAAAGACGGTCTCCCAGGCACCGTTGTATATCGACGACTCGGCCAATCCCAGCATGCTCGAGATCGCCTCCAAAGCCCGGCGCCTGCGCGCCGAGTCGGGGCTGGATCTGATAGTGGTCGACTACCTCCAGCTGATGCAGGGAACCACCCGCTACGAAAACCGGAATCTGGAGATCGCCGCCATCACCCGCAGCCTCAAGCAGCTGGCCAAGGAGCTCAGCATCCCGGTGATCGCTCTGTCCCAGCTCTCTCGCCAGCCGGAGCGGAGAAGCGGGGACCACCGGCCGCAACTGGCGGATCTGCGCGAGTCGGGTTCGATCGAGCAGGATGCCGATGTGGTGGTCTTCATCTACCGCGACGAGCTCTACGACGACGAGACCACCGACAAAGGCATCGCCGAGCTCATCGTGGCCAAGCACCGTAACGGCGAGACCGGGACCGTCAAGCTCGTCTTCCTGGGTGATACGACAAAGTTCTGCAATCTCGCCCGTCACGAGGACACGGGTGCACCACCGTTCTAGGTCGACCACCGTCTGCTTGCCATGATCAAGCTCCCCGCCGATGGCGGCGGCCTGCTGACCGCTCTTCGCCCTGCCTGGGCCCTGGTCGATCTGGATGCCCTCGAGCACAATCTCGCCTTTCTGCGACGCCAGGTCGAGCCGGCCGGACTGTTGGCCGTCATCAAGGCCGACGCCTACGGCCACGGCGCGCCGATCGTGGCCAGGACCCTGGAGCGTGCCGGGGTCGACTGGCTGGGAGTGGCGTTGGCCGAAGAGGGCGTCGAGCTCCGGCGAGAGGGTGTCACCACTCCCATTCTGGTGCTCGGTACCAGCCAGCC
>CALILB010000373.1 GCA_938016625.1 uncultured bacterium
CTGGCGGGTGGCACCGATCTGCTCGTCGCGCTCAAGCAGGGCAAGCGACGTCATGAGGACATCGTCTCTCTGACCGGGATTGACGAGCTCGAGTCGATCCGTTTAGACGGAGACAGACTGTCGATCGGGGCGACGGTCACCCACGCCCAGCTGAAGGTCTCAGAGCTGGTGCGCGAGCACTGGCCGGCGATCTGTGAGGCCGCCGCTACGATCGCGACGACGCAGATCCGGAACACCGCGACCGTCGGTGGCAATCTCTGTACCGCGGCTTCGTGCTCGGATACCGCCCCCATCCTCCTCGCCCTGGGGGCGGAGATCGAGCTGGTGAGCAGTCGGGGAGAGCGGAGCCTTTCGCTCGAGGATTTCCTTGTCTTCCACCACGAGACGGCGCTCGAGGAGGGGGAGATCCTGACCAGGATTCTCGTCCCGTTGGCCGAGCAGGGGACAGGCGCCGCCTTCGAGAAGTTTGGCCTGAAGGACACCGCTGCGGTGGCCGTGGCCTCGGTCGCGTCGCGGGTACGCGTGCGGGGAGATCTCCTGAGCGAGGTCCGTATCGTCATGGGCGCCGTGGCACCGACGCCCCGGATCGCCCGACAGGCAGCGGAGCTCCTCGAGGGAACACCGACCTACAAACTCTCCGCCGGCAGTCCGGCCCTTGAAGAGGTCGGACGGGTCGTGGCCGAAGAGGCCGAGCCCATCGACGACCTCCGTGGTAGTGCCGAGTACCGGCGAGAGCTGGTGGCCGTTCTGGCTCAACGGGTGCTGCTCGAGGCCGTCGAACGTGGCACGGAGTCGTAGTCGCAGCTAGGTTGCGGAAAGGGATTGAAGATGAAGACGATCGTCAACCTCGTGGTCAACGACATCGCCCACGAAGTGGCCGTCAGACCGGGTGACACCCTTCTCGACCTGCTGCGGAATGAGCTTCGACTCACCGGCACCAAGCGCGGTTGTGAGCTCGGGGACTGTGGTGCCTGTACGGTGCTTCTCGACGGCGAGCCGGTGAACTCCTGCCTGACCCTCGCCTGCGAAGCGGCAGGCAAGAGGGTGGAGACCATCGAGGGGCTCACCGGCGGCGGACCACTCCATCCTATCCAGCAGGCCTTTGTCGAATGCGGTGCGATTCAGTGCGGCTTTTGCACCCCGGGGATGATCCTGCGGACAAAGGCGCTCCTCGGGGCGGATCCCCGGCCGGGGATCGAAGAGATCCGGGAGGCTCTGTCGGGCAATCTCTGCAGGTGTACGGGCTACACCAAGATCATGGAAGCGGTGGCCACGGCGTCCCATTACCTCCATGGTGAGAAGCCCGAGGAGCTCCACCACGAGCCGCAACGGTCGACCACAGACCTCTCGATTGTCGGCAAGCGGCTCCCCAAGCTCGACGCTCCCGCCAAGGCGACCGGGCGTGCTCAGTACACCGACGACATCGTCCTTCCCAACATGATCTTCGGCAAGCTGCTGTTGAGCCCTGTCCCCCATGCCCGCATCAGGTCGGTGGATGTGACCAAGGCGCGGGCGCTGCCCGGGGTCAAGGCCGTCCTCACCGGCGCCGAGGTGCCCGATATTCTCTACGGCACCTCGCCCCCGCGATATGACGAGTATGTGCTGGCCAAGGAGAAGGTCCGCCATGTCGGGGATCCGGTGGCGGCGGTGGCGGCGGTGGATGAAGAGACCTGTTGCAGGGCACTCGAGTTGATCGAGGTCGACTACGAAGAACTGCCGGCCGTGTTCGATCCTTTCGAGGCGATGGCGGAGGGTGCACCCCGGCTCTTCGACGACAGATTCGAGCGCAATATCAACACCCGGGTCGATCATCACTTTGGCGATGTAGAAGAGGGATTCGCCACCGCGGACTATGTGAAGGAAGCCCGTTTCGTGGGCAATCGCACTTATCAGAATCCGCTCGAACCGCACTGCGCGATCGCCGAGTGGGACCGGCGGGGCAGGGTGGTGCTCTACACCTCGACCCAGGTCGTCCACTACGTTCATCACCAGCTCGCCCGGGTGCTCGGGGTCCCTCTGGGCGACATCCGCGTTGTCATGACCAACTGCGGCGGCGGCTTTGGGGCCAAGGCCGCCACCAATCCGCTCGAGATCGTCTCTATCCTGCTGGCCAAAGAGGTCGGCTGTCCGGTGAAGATGCGCTTTGATCGGGAGGAGATGTATCTCTACGGTAGGGGCCGTCACAAGCAGTACATCGATCTGAAGATCGGTGTAAAGAGCGACGGGGCCATCACGGCGGTCCAACAGACAGCCGTGTTGGAAGGTGGGGCCTATTCGAGCTTTGGAGTGGTGACGGCCTACTACGCCGGCTCGATGCTGCCGACCCTCTACAAGATTCCCAACTACAAGTACGACGGTTTCCGAGTGAACACCAACCTCCCCCCTTGTGGAGCCATGCGGGGTCATGGCTGTCCCCATCCGCGGTTTGCCTTCGAGTCGCTGCTGAGCATGATCGCCGAGGATCTCGGGCTCGACCCGATCGACATCCGTCTCAAGAACGCCATGGAGCCCGAGACCCGAACCTGCAACGAGCTCGATGTTCACTCGTGTGAGCTCGAGGCCTGTCTGCACAAGGTGCGCGAGAG
>CALILB010000374.1 GCA_938016625.1 uncultured bacterium
TACTCGTACCGCAGCACCTCCATCGGATCGACTCGGGCGGCGCGGTAGGCGGGAATGACGCTGGCCGCGAGCGCCACCAGCACCGTGCTCACGGCGATCAACAGAAAAGTGGCGGGATCGGTGGGTGCGATCTCGAATAGCAGGCTGGCCAGGAACCTCGTCATCCCCAGCGCGCCCACCAGCCCCACGGCAAGCCCCACCAGGGCGAGTTTCAGACCCTGGCGGAGAACGAGCCGCAGCACATCTTGCGGCTTGGCTCCCATCGCCATCCGCACACCGACTTCGCGCGAGCGTTGCACGACCGAATAGGACTGGATGCCGTAGATCCCCATCACCGCCACTATCAGCCCCAATGCTGCAAACAGGCCAAAGAGCAGGGTACTGAATCGCTGTTCGCGGTGAGAGTCGGCAAGCATCTCGGCGTGAGTGGCCACTTCGAACACCGGCTGTGTCTCGTCGATCTCGTGGATCGCGGAACGAATCGGCGCGATGAGATTCCCCGGCTCGGTCTCGGACTGCACCACCAGCGTCACGATCTCGCGGGTGAATCGACGTTGGGTGTATGGCAGATACCAGGTCTCCTCGAAGTCACCCCGATCGATCACATCCTCGGCCACCCCGACGATGGTCATCCACGGATTGTCTTCCTCGTAGTCACCCACTTTGACCTGCCGGCCGAGTGGGCTCTCACCCGGCCAGTGAGCGTCGGCCAACCTCTTGCTGATGACCACCACCGGCAGACCCTCTTCGCCATCCTGTTCGCTAAAGCCCCGGCCCTCCAAGAGGTCGATCCCCATGGTGCGGAGGTATCCGGGGCTCACCATCCGGTGATTGGTGACGAACCGATGGCCGGGATCCACCGGGGGGCGACCTTCGACCGAGTACCGGGCCGCCATCCGGGCATTGTCGAGAGGATGAGTTGTGGTCGCGTCGACGGTGGCGATACCTGGCAGGCTCTCCACCCGGTCGAGAACGTCTCGAAGGAATGCGATCCTCTGATGATCTTCGGGGTACTTCGTCTCCGACAGTGACAGCTTCAGAGTCAGCCGATTCTCGATATCGAAACCCGCCTCCACCTGCTGCAGCCGCTTGAAGCTCCTGACCATCAGACCGGCTCCAACGAGAAGCACCACCGCCACGGCCACCTCGGCTATCACCAGCGAGCTCAACAGCCGGCGGCGGCCACGGCTCGCCAGGGCGCGACCCCCCTCTTTGAGGTGGTTGTGAAGCTCCAGCCGGGAGACCCTCAGGGCGGGAACCAGGCTAAAGCCGACACCCACGAGCAGCGAGACGACAAATGCGAAGCCGAGGACCCTGAGATCGAGGCTGAGCTCCTGGAAGAAGACACTCATCCCCGACAACGGACTCAGAGCCACCAGGGGACCATAGCTCCAGAGGGCCAGCAGCAGGCCGGCGATACCGCTCACCAGACCCAGAACCAGACCCTGGGTCACGAGCTGGCGGATCAGTCGTACCCGGGTGCCGCCCAGCGCCATGCGCACCGCGATCTCGCTGCCCTGCTCGAGCGAGCGGGCGAGAAGCATGGTGGCCACGTTGGTGCAGGCGATGAGCAGGAGAAAGGCCGAAGCCCCCATCAGGACAAACAGGAGCTTTGGCTGGACGTCGTCGGTGATGTCTTCTCGCAGGGGTTGCAGGGCGTAGCCCCAACCGCTGTTGGTGTCGGGCCGTTCCTGCTCGAGCCGGGCGGCGATGGTACCGAGCTCGCTTTCGACCTGGGTGATGCTCACACCCGGTTCGAGACGGCCCACCACGTGGAGGAAATGGCGCAGGACACGGGTCTCGTCGGGTGCCATGCCCATCGGCACCCAGACCTCCGAATCGTAGGGAAACTTGTAACCGCGCGGCATGACGCCGATGACGGTGTAGACCTCGTCATCGAGAGCGACCGCGGAGCCCAGCACCTCGTCGCCGCCACCAAAGTGGCTCTGCCACAGGTCGTGGCCTATGACCACCACTCTCGCCGGGGCACCGGGGCGGTCCTCTTCGGGCAGGATGCCGCGGCCCAGAGCCGGTTCGACCCCCAACAGCGGCATTGAGCCGGCGGTTACCAGGGAGCCCTGGATCCGCTCGGGCTCGTCCCCGCCATAGAAATTGAAGCTCGCGTAATCGTGCGCGGCGAGCCCCGCAAAGACCGTGGTCTGCTGCTCGAGGGCCAGGTAGTTGTCGACCGACATCGACGTTGTCCTCGCCGGCCTGCCTTCCTGGTTGATCGCGTCGCGGAGCCGCACCAGCTCGCTGTCGTTCTCGATCGGCAGCGGGCTGAGCATCAGCGAGTTGATGATGCTGAAAACCGCGGTGTTGGCACCGATCCCTAGAGCCAGAGAAAGGACCGTCACCACGGTAAAGCCGGGGCGGCGGCGCATCGATCGGAAGGCGAGTCGCAGGTCTTTTCTGAGCTCATCCATTTCGAGGTCTCCCTTCAAATCCGACTCTGATCCTGCCACATGGGGGTGTCGGGAATCCTGATGGAGAGCCGAGAATTGGGCGAGGGATGGGTGAGAGTGGGCGTTCGGCCGGCGTCTCTGCCGGCCGGGGTGGGTGGTGGCACCCCAAGCCCTCAAGCCCTTCTTTCGGGATCCCACGGCGGGGCGGTCAGGCGGCGTTTGCCGTCTTTGGAGAGCCGGAGGTCGGGCTCCTCCAGGTCGAGGCGGTCCCAGAGCTGGCAGGTCACCTGCTTGTGCTTCTGGTCGAGGCCCTCACAATAGTTGGTGTAGAGACAGCGACGAACCTCCTCGCCCCGGCCGAGGCGCGTCTTGCGATACCAGTCGGGGTCGGCGAGGCTCTGGCGGGCGGCGGCGACCAGGTCGGCCTCACCCCGCTCGAGGACACCCTCGGCCTGCTCCCAGGTGCCGATGCCACCGGCGACGACCACCGGGGTGTCGAAGCCGGCCTCACGGACGGCCCGCCGGATCTGGGTCACCGCCGGGATATTGCGACCAAAAGGCCCTTTCTGGTCGGAGATGACGGTCGGCATGCACTCGTAGCCGCTGGGGCCGGTGTAGGGATAGACCGCCTCGCCGATCTTGGGCTGCTTGGCGTCTTCGAACTTGCCGCCCCGCGACAGCGATAGAAAATCCATCCCCGCCCGCGCCAGCTCGACCCCAAAATGAATCGCATCCTCCACCCCGCTCCCCCCCTCGATACAGTCCTCGGTGAGAAAACGGCAGCCGACGGTGAAGTCCAAGCCCACACCTTCACGCACTCGCTCGTAGACCTCGCGTGGGAGACGGGCACGGTGCTCCCGGGAGCCGCCATAACCATCTTCCCGGCTATTGAGTGCCGACAGAAACGAGGCCATGGTGTAGGCGTGGGCATAGTGGAGCTCCACCCCGTCGAAGCCCGCGGTCTGCGCACGCAGGGCGGCCTGGGCGAAAAGGCCCGGGAGGACTCGTGGGAGGTCACGGATGTGGGGCAGATGGGTGTCGGTCACCCGCTCCCGGTAGCCCTTCCGGAGGGACTCGAGCTCACGCGGAGTGAGGATCTCTTCGAGCTTTTCGTCGGGCAGACCGAGAAGGTGCTGGTGGATCTCCTCGTCCGAGAGATCACCACCCAGCGCCGCCCGGTGACGATCGGTGATCTCGAGATAGCGGCGGAAGAATTTCTCCGGCTCCGGACGCCGCCGGATGGTCAGAAAATCGATGAGCTGGATAAAGAGACGGGTGTGACCCCGAGAGGCCCGGCGAACGGTCTCGACCAACTCGGCGAGCCCGGGTATGAACCGGTCGTGACCGATCCGCAGCAGTGGCCCCGACGGGATGTCCCTGATCCCGGTGGCCTCGACGACGATCGCACCCGGCCTGCCGCGGGCGAAGCGCTCGTACCAGGCCAGGATCTCCTCGGTGACAAAGCCCTCCTCGGTCGCCCGCCAGGGCACCATGGCGGGCACCCAGGTACGCTCCTCCAGGGTGAGCGAACCGACTTTCAGCGGACTGAACAGCAGCGAACCGGCTGCCTCTTCCGCCGACGGCCAAGAGGTATCCAGCAACGGATGTTTTATTCGTTCGGGAGGCTTCCACACCGCCCCGCGATCCTACCGTAGGGGAGGGGCTTGTCCCCTCCCTAAAGGTCGAATTCCAACGACCCGCTGAGGGAATAGTCGTTCGCCCGCTCCACCAGACCCGCCCGTACCGGATTGGCGAGTATGTACCTGGCCGTACGGATTTCGTCTTCATTCCTGCGGAGAGCATGATCGAAGAAGCTCCTCTGCCAGAGAGGGTTGGCCTCCCCCATCTTCCTGCTAACGTGAAAACATAGAGACTTCCATGCTCCGACGAAAGCGACAACAGATGAAGACTGCGTGCTTCCCAGGAGAAGATGCACATGATCGGGCATGAGGCAGTACGCGTAGACAGGGTTGCCTCGCATCTCATGGAGCTCTTCCAGGACTCGAACGCACTTCTTCCCGAACTCGATGTCGAGAAAAAGCGGTTTTCGGCCTGCCGTAGCAATCGTGACCGAGAAGATCTGGCCGTCTTCACGGTAGATCGCATCCGGTAGGCGGATGGGTCTTCGCCTGTCATAGGACACACATATCTAGACGTATTCCGAGCCGGCTTTCTTACACTCGAAGACCGGTCGTAAGGGCGGCCCTTGTGGCCACGCAGGGAGGGGACAAGCCCCTCCCCTACGAGGAAATCGCTTCGTAGGGGCGGCCCTTGTGGCCGCCCTGGGAGGGGACAAGCCCCTCCCCTACGATTCGAGGGCTTTGAGCAGCTCGCGGGCGATGACGAGTTGTTGGATCTCGCTGGTGCCCTCGTAGATGCGCAGCGCGCGGATGGAGCGGTAGAGGCGGTCGACGGGGTGGAAGGCGAGGACCCCCTTGCCACCCAGGATCTGGACGGCATCGTCGACGATCCGCTGGGCGGCCTCGGTGGCGAAGTATTTGGCCATGGACGATTCGAGCGTTACCCGCTCGGCCCCCCGGTCGGCCTCGCTGGCGGCGCGGTAGACGAGCAGCCGCGCAGCGGCCAGGTCGGTCGCCATCCGTGCCAGCTTCTGCTGGGTGAGCTGGAAGGCGGCCAGCGGCCGGCCAAACTGCTCGCGTTCCCTGGCGTAGGCGAGCGCCTCGTCGAGCGCACGCGAGGCCATGCCACAGGCGCCGGCACCGACGGTCGCCCGTAGGCGGTCGAGGGTCCGCATACCGATCTTGAATCCGTCGCCTTCCTCGCCGATGCGTGAGTCGCTGGCAACCCGGCAATCTTCGAAGGCGAGCTCACCCAGCGGGTGGGGAGCGCTCAGCACCTGGGGCCGCACAAAGCGGAGCCCCGGGGTGTCCGCACCCACCAGAAAGATCGATATCCCTTTTGTACCCTTGTCCTCGTCGGTGCGGGCAAAGACGGTGTAGAAGTCGGCAAGACCCGCGTTGGAGATAAAGAGCTTGCGGCCGGTCAGGACATAACCCTCATCGACCCGCCGCGCGCGGGTCTCGAGCGCCCCCACATCGGAGCCGGCTCTGAGCTCGGTCATGGCAAAAGCCGCCATGGCGCGGCCGGCGGCCACATCGGCGAGCCACCTCTTCTTCAGCTCGTCGCTGCCGGCAATGGCAATGGGCAGCGAGCCCAGACACTGGAGGGAGAAGACCGCGTCGGCCAGGGGCGAGGCCCAGGCCAGGGCTTCGCGGATCAAGCAACAGGCGCGCAGGTCGATGAGAGTGGTGTCGCCACCAAAGGCGGCGGGTACCGTGTACATGAGCCAGCCGTCGCCTCCCAGCAGGGCGAGGATGTCCTTCGCCTGATCCCGCGCCTCGCCGTCCTCCTCGGGGGCCGGCAGAGGGGAGATCTCCCGTAGGACAAAGTCGTCGATCTTCTCGGCCAGCTCCAGGTGTTGGTCGTCGAGGAAGGGGCGGATGGTGGTGAGATCAATCATTGGCGGGTCAGCCCCGTTCATCGGCCGGCGGGCACCGCGTGCCGAAGGCGCGTGGTCGGACCGGCCGCTTCGATTGATGGAGGCGTTGCCTCAGATTAGTCGAAGCTGGGCTTGCGTTTTTGAATGAAAGCATCGTAGGCCTCACGAAAGTTGGGGTCCTCCATACAGGCAGCCTGGATCTCGGTTTCGGCGGCCAGGGCCGTCTCGACGTCCATGGCCGCTTCGCGCAGAAGCATCTTCTTGGTGACCTCGAGGCCAAACGAGGGGCCCCTCGCCAGTCGCTCGGCCCAGGATCTGGCCTCCTTCATCAGATCTGCGCCCGGTACCACCCGGTTGTAGAGACCGATGCGGTAGGCCTCGTCGGCGTCGATGAAGTCGCCGGTCATCAGCAGCTCCATGGCCCGACCATGACCGACCAGACGGGGCAGCAGCCACGAGGCGCCCATGTCGGCCCCCGAAAGGCCGACCTTGGTGAACAGATAAGCTATCTTGGCCTCTTTGGCGGCGATGCGAATATCGCAGGCCGCGGCGATGACCGCACCCGCTCCGGCAACGGTGCCGTTGAGGCCACCCACGATCGGTCGCCGGCAGCGGAGCATGGCGAGGATGAGATCGCCGGTGGTGCGGGTGAACTCCAGCAGCCCCTGCTGGTCGCGCTCGAACAGCGGCCCGATGATCTCCTCGACATCGCCACCTGAGCAGAAGGCTCGCCCGGCGCCGGTGAGCAGGATCGCCCTTACCCCGGGCTCGGTGTCGAGACGCCGAAAGGTCTCTTCCAGCTCCTCGTAGACCTGAAAAGTGAGCGCGTTGAGTCGCTCGGGACGGTTGAGGGTGAGGGCGACGACACCGGTCTCGGTATCGTGGTCGTGGAGAAAGCTCACGAGATCGCCGCCGTTCCCTCGATCTCGACCTTGGCGCCCGGCTCCACCAGACCCGCGACCTCCACCAGCGCCATGGCCGGAAAGTGCCTGCCCATGACCCGCCTGTAGACCTCCCCTATCGCAACCAGATCGGCCAGGTACTCGGTCTTGTCGGTGACGTAGATGGTCAACCTCGCGATGTCCCGCCGGCCGCCACCGGCGCTTCGGACGACCAGCACGACATTGGCCAGCGCCTGCTCGAACTGGGCTACGAAGTTCTCGCCCACCAGATGCTGTTCCCGGTCCCACCCCACCTGCCCGGCGATAAAAAGAATCCGTGAGCCCATCGGCGTCAGGGTCCCGTGCGAGTAACCCCGCGGGGCCCCCAGATCCTCCGGGTTGATGTGAATCAGCCCGCCGTAGGAGCCGTCCGACCCCGCGTCCCGCTGCTCGCTGTCGCTCATGACTGCACCGATCCTCCATCCAGGACGACCGCCTGACCGGTTATGCCTTTGGCCAGCGGCGCACACAGGCTCACCACCAGGTGGGCCACTTCCTCCGGCTCCATCAATCGACCCTGGGGGCTCAGGTTCT
>CALILB010000375.1 GCA_938016625.1 uncultured bacterium
GAACCCCTTGACCCCGATCAAGCTCTCCGCCGAGAGGTTGCTCAAGAAGTATCAACAGGGGGGTGACGATCTGGGCGAGATTCTGGAAGAAGGGGTCGAGATCATCACTCGGGAAGTCCACTCGATGAAGAGCATGGTGGATGAGTTCTCGCGCTTCGCTCGTATGCCTCGACCACAGCCGACCGAGGTCGACCTTCGACAGATGGTCGAGGAGACCTTGAGCCTCTACCAGGGCCTCAAGCCGGGTGTAGAGGTCAGAGGCCAGATCGGCTCGAACGCGAAGAAGGCCAGGATTGACGGCGAGCAGATGAAGCGAGTGCTGATCAATCTGCTCGACAACGCCATCGAGGCCACCGAGCCTCCGGGCAAAGTCACCGTATCGGTGCACAAACTCAACGGTCGTCTGAAAATCGAGATCACCGACAGCGGCAAAGGCATACCGCCCCAGGCCAGAGACAAGCTTTTCCTGCCCCATTTCTCCACCAAGGGACGTGGTACCGGTCTCGGACTGTCGATTGTTCACCGCATCGTCTCCGAGCACCACGGCACCATCCACGCCCACGACAACAAACCGCAGGGCACGGTCTTCACCATCCAGCTGCCGCAGGAGTAGGGGACCCCCCTATAATCCCCCCATGACCACTCCACAGCAACAGATCGAGCAGGATCTGACGGCCGCCATGAAGGCGCGTGAGAAGGAGAAGGTCTCGACCCTCCGTTTGCTTCTGACAGCCATCAAGAACGAGCGCATCCGGCTGGGAGAGGAGATCGACGAGGCCACTTTTCTCAATCTGGTGCAAAAGTCGATCAAGCAGCGGCAGGACTCGATCGAGCAGTATCGGCAGGGGAAAAGAGAGGATCTCGCCGCCAAGGAAGAGCAGGAAGCAGAGATCCTCGCGGTCTATCTGCCACCACCCGTCGACGAGGAGGAGATCCGCGCGGCAATCGAAGAGTTCGTGGCGGCCGAGGGGCTTGTCGGTGTCAAGGGAATGGGTGCGGTGATGAAGGAGATGCTGGCCCGCTTCAGCGGACGAACCGACGGTGGCACAGTCAACCGCATCGCCCGCGACGTTTTGGCCGAGACCGATTGATGCGGCGCGTCATCGTCGGCACCGCCGGCCACATCGACCACGGCAAGACAAAGCTGGTCGAGGCCCTGACCGGGATCGATTGTGATCGCTGGGCAGAGGAGAAGAGTCGGGGCATCACCATCGACCTGGGTTTCGCCCACCTCGAGGCGGACGACTTTCAGATCGGTTTTATCGACGTCCCCGGCCACGAACGGTTTGTCCACAACGCACTGGCCGGTCTGGGAGGGATCCGCATCGTGCTGCTCGTCGTGGCGGCCGACGAGGGGGTCAAACCGCAGACCCGCGAGCATCTCGCGATCTGCAACCTGCTCGAGATTCCGGCCTGTCTTGTGGCCTTGACCAAAAAGGATCTGGTCACTCCCGATTTACTCGACCTCGCCAAGATGGAGGTCGAGGAGCTTCTTGCCGGCACGCCGTTCGCCGACGCCGAGATCGTTCCGGTCTCGAGTCTCACCGGCGACAGAATCGACACCATCCGGGACAAGCTCCTCGAGCTCGCCGCCGAGCATGAGACGGAGGCCGACCCTGCGCGGCCGGTTCGGCTGCCGATCGACCGGGCGTTCCACCTCAAGGGCCTGGGCGTGGTGATCACCGGCACGCTGGTGAGCGGCGGCGTCAGCCCGGGTGACACCCTCGTTCTCCACCCCGACGGCGGCACGGCACGGGTGAGGGGTGTTCAGGTCCATGGCTCGGCACGAGAAGAGGCCGATGCCGGCGAGCGCACCGCACTCCAGCTCACCGGCCCCGGCCTCGAGGAGCTCGACCGGGGCATGCAGCTGACGGCGGCCGACGCTTTTGCCACCACCACCAGCCTGGTGGGTTCCTTCACCCTGCTTCCGGATGCCCCAAAGCCCATCAAGGGCTCCACCCCGGTACGCTTTCATCTGCTCTCGAGCGAGGTCCACGGCCGGTTGCGCCCTCTGGCAGGTCCGCTCGCGCCGGGCAAAAGCGGGCCGGTCGAAATCCGCCTGGCGGCGCCGGTTGTAGCCGTTCGTGGTGATCGTTTTATCGCACGCCGGCCGTCGCCTCCGATCACTCTGGGTGGTGGTCAGATCCTCGACCCCCAATGGCATCGCAGAAGGGGCAAAGAGCTCCAAGGGGCGTTGAAAGCGCTCAAGGACGGTCACGACGCGACCCTCCTGCTGTGGGTCCGGGAGGCCGGTGAAGCAGGTGCCGAAACCGGCTCGCTGGCCCGCCGTTTGGGGACGGAGAGCGGACCGGTCGAGGAGTCGCTAAAGCGCATGGCGCGAGAACAGATGGTCCTGGAAGTCCCCCCGGGGCACGGGCACGCCGGTCGCTGGCTGGATCCCGCCGCCTATTCTCGGGTCACCGAGCGGGCCAAGAAGGTGCTGCAGTCCTACTTCCGTCGCGAGCGACTCGCCAAAGGAATGTCCAAGGCGGAAGCGACAGACCGGATCTTCCCCGGACGCGCCAGCGAGCTGGCCAACGTCTATCTCTCCTGGCTCGAGCGACAAAAAATCCTGGTGGTGGCCGGCAACCAGGTGAATCTGCCGGGGAGGGCCGCCGAGCTCACCACCGAGGAATCCCACCTGGAGTCGAGGATCGTAGAGATATTCGCTGCAGCGGGCCTCAAGCCACCCTCACTTGGCGAGGTAGGTCAGGAGCTCGGCGCCAAGCCCCAGATCCTCGACGGCGTCGTCCGGTATCTGCTCGAGCGTGGGCGGCTGGCACGACTGCCGGGTGGTCTCGTCATCTCCGGCTCGGCCATCGAGCAGGTGGGCCGCGATCTTCGAGACAGCGACTGGGACAAGTTCAGCGTCGGTGATTTCAAAGACCGCTTTGGGCTCACCCGCAAGTGGGCCATCCCGATTCTCGAGCACCTGGACTCGACCGGTGTCACCCGGCGGCTCGGTGATCAGCGACAGGTGTTGAGGGCAAAAAGGAGTTGAAGAAAGAGTCATGGACCAAGACAAGAAGACGATCGCAGTGGTTGGTGCCTCCGCCGACCGCCGGAAGTTCGGCAACATGGCCGTCCGCGCCTACAAGGACGCCGGGTGGGAGGTCTACCCCGTAAACCTGAGCGAGACGACCATCGAGGAGCTGGCGGCCTATCCCCGGCTTTCGGAGGTACCGGTCGAGCTGGACAGGATCAGCATCTACTTGCCGCCGGACAAGACCCGACGGCTTTTGGACGAGATCGCAAGCAAGGGTGCCGGCGACGTGTGGTTCAACCCGGGGTCGGCGGATCCCCAGATCCTGGAGGAGGCGCGGCAGGCCGGCCTCACGGTGCGAGACGGTTGCAGCATCACCTACATCGGCAAGTCGCCCACACAGTACATGTGAGCCGGCGGTAGAATACGGGGCCACTCGCATAAGCGCAGAGGAGAAAGAATGGCACATACCTACGATGAGCTACACGGAATGACGGTGGCCGAGCTCAAGGAGATCGCCAAGGACATCGAACACGATGCTTTGCACGGCTACACCACCATGCACAAGGACCACCTGGTGCCGGCCCTGTGCCAGGCTCTGGGAATCGAG
>CALILB010000376.1 GCA_938016625.1 uncultured bacterium
AATCAGCCGCGCGGCCTCGAAACAGGCGTGATCCAGCTTTGCCCCCAGCTCGCTCAGGGTCTCGCTTCTCAAGGTCCAGGGGACCTGACGCAGACCCAGATCGTGGACCGTCACCACGCGGGTGCCACCCGCGACGCTGAACCTCCGCGGCAGAAAGAAATTCGGGGCGAAGAGGACATCGTTCTTGTCCGCCGCTATCAGCAGAGGCTCGGCCTTGCGGAGCAGCTTCGACATCAGACCGGGTGGGAGCAGCAGGTCATCGGGGACCGGAAGCGAGACCCGCTCGAGGGCGGGCCCGGTGGGAAGAGCGACCACCGGGTCGGGCAGGTCGGTGCTCTCCACAATCGAAGGCCCATACAGTCGGAGGCGGACCTCCTCGTTGTCGGCCAGATTTTCCAGCAGACGGAAGAGATACCAGCCGACACCCGTCAGCGGCTCCCACAGAGAAGCGATGTCGACCCCCACCGTGAGACGGTCCTGACGACGTCTTTCGAGCTGGCTGGCAAGGATCTGCCGCAGCCAGCGAAAGGTTGCCACGGGATGCCAGAGGCGGAGCCAGAGACTGACGATCAGGCCGGCAATCCTGTAGGTCCGCGGCCAGCTCTGTTTGAAGCGGAGAAGGGCCAGCTCCCAGTCGGTCTCGGTGCCGCTGGGCTCCTCGGTCTCCTCGTTTGGGGGTCTCATGGCCCTGATCTCGATTTCCAGGCGAGTGTGCGGTCGGGGGATCCTACCCGATTGACAGGGGCGCTCCAATCCCATAGGCTCGCCGCTTGGCCCAAGCGGGGCCCCCGGGGTTCTCAACATGGAGATTCGGCTCGACAAGATCACCGACGAGCCCTTCTACTGGCAGGAAAAACTGACCATTCCGGTCGAGACCCTTAACCGGCCGGAGTTGGACAATTTGAGCGAAATCTCTTGCCAGGGACGGGTAGCGGCAATCGACGACGGATATCTGTTCGAGGCGCGTCTGGGCTACGAGCAGAAGCTGGTTTGTGTCCGGTGTCTGACGCCTTTTGCCGACGAGGTCGAAAAAGAAGTCGAGCTGCGGGTTGTGACCCAGGCCTCGGAGGCAACGGTCGGTGAGCTCGAGCTGAGCAAAGAGGACCTGACGCTTCTGAATCTGGACGACGAGATACTGGAGACGACGCAGATCATTCTCGAGCAATTGCAGTTGAATATCCCGATGCGGGCGCTATGCCGCGACGACTGTGCGGGCCTATGCCCGGTGTGCGGCAACAACCGCAACGACCAACCCTGCCAGTGCGAGAATCAGCAGATCGATCCGCGCTGGGAGGTTTTGAAAGACTGGCAAGAAAGGTAGTTCAAAGATGCCAAATCCAAAGCGACGGCACTCAAAAGCCCGACGCGATCGCCGACGAGCCCACGACCGTTTGAGCCGACCCGCAGGATCGCTCTGTCCGAACTGCGGCGAAGTCAAGATCCCGCATCGAGCCTGCAGTCATTGTGGTCATTACCAAGGTCGTGAAGTGATCGAGCCCAAAGAGGCTCTGTAATCCCCTTACAGGTCCTCTGCTAGAATTTGCGGGACGTTTCCTGAGACAGAGATTGCACTCTCTTGGGGGCTGCTGATCCCTCGCCGTCCAGTCATGTACATCGCCGTCGACGCAATGGGTGGGGACTTCGCACCCCAAGCCGTGGTCGCTGGAGCCTTTCAGGCGGCGGTCGAGGACCGGATCTCGGTCCTGCTGGTCGGGGATGCCGACCGGATCGCGCGCCGGTTGAAGAAACTGGGCGACCCCGACGGACGAATCGAGATCATCAACGCAGAAGAAGTCGTCGGCATGGACGAGCCGGCGATCACTCCCATACGCAAGAAGCGCCGCTCTTCGATCCGTCTTTGTGCCGAGTTGGTACGCGACGGCCAGGCGCAAGCCCTGGTGAGCGCGGGCAACACGGGAGCGACGATGATCTCCGCCAAGATGGTGATGGGGACGATCGAAGGTGTCGACCGGCCGGCTCTGGCTGCGGTCTTTCCGAGCCCGTCGGGACAGACGGTGGTTCTCGACGTCGGGGCCAACCTGGAGAGCAAACCGGCCCACCTGCGGCAATTCGCGGTGATGGGGCATTTCTATGCCCAGGAGATCCTCGGCACACGCTCGCCCCGGGTCGGCCTGCTGTCGATAGGTGAGGAGGAGGGCAAGGGGACCGGACTGACGCGTGAGGTCTTTCAGGAGATGAAGTCGACGGGCTTCAACTTCATCGGCAACGTCGAGGGCCGAGATGTCTTTACCGGAAGTGTCGATGTGGTCGTTTGCGAGGGCTTTGTCGGCAACGTGCTGCTCAAGAGCGCCGAGTCGCTCGCGGCCTATGTCAGTCGCCTGTTGAGGGACGAGATGGGCCGCTCCTGGAGGACCCGTCTCGGCTATCTCCTGTCTCGACCGGCCTTCAAGCGGGTCCAACAGCAGACCGACTATCGTGAAACGGGAGCGGCACCGCTGCTGGGTGTCCGGGGCGGCTGCTTTGTCGGCCATGGGCGCTCGAATCCCAAAGCCATCCGCAGCTCGATCCGTCGGGCCTTCGAGTTCTGCGAGGCCGATCTCCACAACAAGATCCAGGTA
>CALILB010000377.1 GCA_938016625.1 uncultured bacterium
AAGTCGTTCAACGATTTCTACAAAGCGGCGCGCTTCAACAAGGTCCTGGATCCCAAGACATCGCTGATGATCCATATGGCTACTGCAATGTCGGTTGGCTGCTATCCGTGAATGGAGGACTATCTTGGCGTGGCCAGGAAAAAAGGAATCAGCGACGAGGAGGTGGGTGCGGTACAGGCCATCGTGATGGCAGTGCAGGCCGGGCGCATCAAGGCGCAGCTGAGGGAGGTCCGGGCCAGAATGGAGAGCGATGACGAGTGAGGGCACACCATTCCCGGTGGCGGAGGCTCCGGCCGTCACCACCGACCAGATGGTCGAGATCGATCGTCTCATGGTGGCGGAGCTCGGTATCGAGCTGATCCAGATGATGGAGAACGCCGGTCGCCATCTGGCTGACTTGGCGAGATCTCGTTTTCTGGCCGGCCGGCCGGTGGGCAAGAGGGTCGTGGTGCTCGCGGGCACCGGCGGTAACGGTGGGGGTGCCCTGGTGGCGGCTCGCCATCTTCACAACTGGGGGACGGACGCTCGGGTGGTCGTGACCAAGCAACCGCCGTCCGATTCGGTGACCGCCCACCAGCTCGAGATAGTGCAAAGAATGGGCTTGCCTGTCGGGACGAACAAAGATCTGGAAATGACGGAGCCACCGGATCTCGTCATCGACGGGATCATCGGCTACAGTCTGGGCGGAGCCCCCAGGGGAGAGTCGGCGCTGCTGATCGAATGGGCCAACGGCCAACCGGGCCCCGTGCTGGCCCTCGATGTCCCCTCGGGACTGGAGGCGACCACCGGGGTGGCTCTCTCTCCGGCCATCCGGGCCACCGCGACCCTCACCCTGGCGCTGCCGAAAAAGGGCCTCCGGGTACCGGGTGTGGAGAGGCACGTGGGAGAGCTCTACCTGGCTGATATCTCGGTTCCTTCGACCCTCTACACGAGAGTCGGAGTGGACCAGGAGGTTGGACCGATCTTCGCCGGCGGCGAAATAGTACGTCTCATGGTCGGCCTCGGATAGCCTGGGGGGCAGGCCGCTCGGAAGACAGATGAAGCTGAGTTTGATTCAAGTACCCTACGACTCGGGTCATTTTGGCGAGCGCATCGGGCGCGGTCCTCTCCATTTTGTCGAGCATGGCTTGCTCGACCGGCTGGCGCGACAGAATCGGCAAGTGGAGCTCGTGGAGATCCGGGCGTCGGGGGGGTTCTATACCGAGTTGGGGCGAGCGGTGGAGCTGCAGCGACAGACCCACGAAGCGGTCACTCGAGCGCTGGCAGCGGGCGCCCTGCCGGTCCTGCTGACCGGTAATTGCTATCTCGCAGCTCTCGGTACGTTGAGCGCACTTCCCCAGGGATCGACGGGTGTCGTGTGGCTGGATGCCCACGGCGATTTCAACACCCCGGAGACCTCCGGATCGGGTTTCTTCGACGGCATGGTGCTAGCGATGCTGACGGGTCGATGCTGGCCGGGCCTCGCCGCCTCGATGCAGAGCCTAGAACCGGTCGCCGACAATCATGTGGTTCTCATCGGGGCACGCGACCTCGATCCGGAGGAGGAGCGTCTGCTGACGGAGTCGAAAGTCTCGAGGGTCTCGGTAAGCGGCCTCCGCGGCAATGAGTCGGTGGCCGATTCGGTCAGCTCCCAGCTTGACCGGCTACCGAGGGAGATTGAAACCACCTATCTGCATGTCGATCTCGATGTGTTGGACCCGTCGGTCCTGCGAGCCAATCCGTTTGCCGCGCCGGGAGGGCTCGAGCTGGATGAATTGCTGGGAGTCGTGGCCGGTGTGGGGCGGCGGCATCGCATAGGGGCGGCTGCCTTGACCGCCTATGATCCCAATTGTGATGAGGCGGAGAGCGGCTCCGGAGTGGCGGAAACGGTTCTCGAGGCGGTGCTCGATCAAAGGGAGGTGACGGTATGAGAAGTACTCGGCTGATCGTCTGGGTGACAGTGGTATTGGTGGGATTCACCATGGGTGGAGCAGGAGCCGCGGCCGGTCTCAAGGTCTATATCTCGGCCGACCTGGAGGGGGTGGCGGGAGCCGTCACCCCGGAACAGCTCGGACCCGAGGGATTCGAATACTCGCGCTTCAGGGAGCACATGACCGCTGAGGTCCTGGCGGCGATCGAAGGGGCAAGGGCGGCCGGGGCCACCGAGATCCTGGTGAGCGACTCCCACGGCAACGGACAGAACCTACTCCTCGATCGCTTTCCGGAGGAGGTCACCATCATCCGCTCCTGGCCGCGACCGCTGATGATGATGGCAGGGATCGATTCCAGCTTCGATGCCGCCATTTTTATCGGCTATCACGCCGCTACCACCACTCCGGCCGGTGTCCGAGCCCACACCCTGTCGAGTGCTCGGTTGGCGGCGGTCGAGCTCAACGGGAAACCGATGTCAGAGGCCGGGCTCAACGCCGCCATCGCCGGGCACTTCGGGGTCCCGGTGGTCATGATCTCGGGCGACGACGTCACCGTGGAGGAGACCGAGCGACTGCTGGGGAAGGTGGAGGGGGCCGCCGTAAAGCGGGCCATCAGCTTCCATTCGGCGGCCACCATGACGCCCCAGGCGGCGCAGAAGCTCATCCGCGAAAAGGTCGAGGTGGGATTGGAAGCCCTTGATGATTACGAGCCCTATGTACTGGCGCCACCGATCCATCTCGATGTCACCTTCAAGAACTACCGTCCGGCCGAGCTGCTGGCCTACCTGCCGATCGTCGAGCGAACGACGGCCCACAGTATCCGCTTTACCGGCGGGGACATGGTCGAAGTCTTCAAATTCCTCGAGTTCATGCTCAGCTACAGGGCCGATCTCGAGCCCTGAGCAGTACAATGGGGCAACTTTCTTTGACGCAGCAGCAATCCGCATTGGTGGCAGCAACGTCAAGATGAGTGGAGATCTCATGAGCCTTTCTTGTCGCCGCAGAAAATCGACCTGGACCCGGCAAGGAGCGCTGTTGGCGGCAATGGCCGCTCTCATTCTGCCCCTGCATCTGCTTGGTGGCGCCCTCACCGAGGCCTCGGGTACGACGACGATCCCCGACCGGCTGCTGCAGCCCTTCCCTCTGCTCTCGAGTCGAGGGGCGGCCCTGGAGCTGGCAAAAGGGAGATTTCTGGTTGCCAGCCGGGATCTCAGGGATCCCAATTTCGAGCGCACCGTGGTGCTCCTGCTCGACTACAACGAGATGGGTGCGATGGGTCTGGTCATCAACCGACCGACCGAGCTGAGCATTGCCAAATTGCTGCCCGATGTCGAAGGGCTCGAGGACCGGAAGGAGAACATCTGGGTCGGCGGCCCAGTGGCGACCGGACAGATGTTCATGCTGGTGCAAGCCAGCGAGCCTCCCGAGGGCTCGGACCCTGTCTTCGACGACGTCTATGTGAGCGGCAGCAAGGACCTACTTGGTCGCCTGGCCGCGGCGGGCGGAGACGGCGCGAAATTTCGGATCTACGCCGGTCATGCGGGATGGGCGCCGAGGCAGCTCGACGCCGAAGTGGCGCGGAGAGGATGGGAGATCCTTCCGGGCGATGCCGACATGGTCTTTGACGACTCACCTGCCGAGATCTGGCCGGATCTGATCGAGCGTGGTGCCGTCAAGTGGGCGGGTCTTGGAATCTCGACAACGAGGCCACTGTCACCGTGAAGGATTGGCTCCACATCGCCTTCTCACCGCCGGTGGTGAGACGTGGCCTCAAATACGCGGTCTTTGTCGGTGGCATCCTGATCGGCATCAACCACGGCGACGCAATTCTTCGGCAGGAGGTGGATTCGGGGCGGCTGACTCAAATGGCGCTGACCGTTCTCGTGCCCTACCTGGTCTCTACCTCGTCGAGTGTCTCGGCGATTCGCGAATTCAATCGGCGAGATTCCGCTGACTAGAGGGGTTGCCGGGGTCACTTGTCCCGAGCTGTCCGCTTGAGCTTTCCACGGTCGATCTTTCCCAGGTGGGTGCGGGGAAAGCTCTCCACCACCACGACTCTCCTCGGGTGTTTGTAGGGCTGGAGCTGATCGAGCACAAACTGTTTGAGCGTCTGCTCGAGATCGGGTGAGCTCTCTTTGGCGATCACAAAGGCCCACGGTTTGGTGAGACCGTCTGTGGTCTCCACACCGATCACCGCGCATTCGTCCACCGCCGGGTGCTTCATGAGACAGCTTTCGACTTCCTGGGGCACCAGCCACTTGCCGCCCACCTTGAGCACATCGTCGGCACGACCGCAGTAGGTGATATAGCCGTCCTCGTCTCGGCGCACTAGATCACCACCGACAAACCACTCACCCTGGAAGGCCTCGGCGGTCTGGCTCGTGTTCTGCCAGTAGCCGATGGCCAGCGAGTTGCCCCGGACCCAGAGACGCCCCACTTCGCCGTCGGGCAGCGACTTACCATCCGTATCGCGAATCTCGACGTCGAACCCGGGAACCGGCCGCCCCAGGGTGCCTGGCCGCACCTCGTCCGGCAGATTGGAGATGAAGATGTGCCACATCTCGGCGGTGCCGAGACCGTCGAGAAGCTCGACACCAAAAGTCTCACGCCAGCTTCGGTGAAGGGGCGCGGGGAGCGCTTCGCCGGCCGAGGTGGCGAAGCGGAGAGAGGAGAGATCCTGGGACGAGGCGTCCGGGTGCTGCACCATCCGGTTGATCATCGTAGGTACGTTGACCAGGATCGTCGGCCGGTGGCGCCGGATCTTCTCGAACACGACTTCGACGGTGGGATGCTCGGGGTAAAGAACCGCCGAGGCCCCGACGGAGAAGGGAAAGAAGAGATTGGAGCCGGTGGCGTAGCCGAAGAATAGCTTGGGGACAGAGAGGGTGATGTCGTCCTCACTGTAGCCAAGAGCGGTCTTGGCATAGCACTCGGTGGTGTTGGCGAAGGAGGTGTGGGTCTGAACCACCGCCTTGGGCCGCCCGGTGGTGCCGCCGGAAAAGAGCCAGATCGCCGGGTCGTCCCGGTGGGTGGGGGCGGTCTCCAGTCCGGCTCCGACCTTCTGCTGCTCCTCTTCAAAGCGCAAATGCGGATGCTCTCCATCTCCGACCGCCAGCAAGCCCGGTTTCCAGGCGGCGATCTCGATCGCCTCTTCGAAGCGGGGAAGGACATCCGCGTTGACGACGGCGACCCGCGCCTGCGAGTAATCGAAAAGTCCAGCCAGGGCCTCCGGTTCCAGACCGGGATTGACCATGACCACCACCGCGCCGCTCTTGAGAACACCAAAGAGCGCGCCGACAAACTCGGGGCCATCGGGCAGCGCGATCAGTACCCTCTCCTCCGGCCGCACCCCGATCCGCAGCAGCACCTGGCCAAACCGATTGGCCAGGGCCAAGACCTCGTCATAGGTCATCTGGCGATCGTCGAGCCGCAGGGCGATCCGGTTGCCGCGACCCTCTTCTACCCGCTGGTCGAGGAAGTAGTCGGCAATGTTGAACCGCTCCGGGGGCCGGAAGGACATGGGGGGCATTCTCACTCGGCCGGCCGGCCTTCGCAAGGGTATGATCGACCTTCCATAGGTGCTGTAAGGCGAGATGGGGGATTAGGGTGCTCTTGGTGTGGAAATCTGTTCGACGCGTGGCGCTGGTCGCCTTGGGTCTGGCGATCCTCTACCTGCTCTTCTGGCCGGTCGCCATCGATCCGCTGGCGTGGACACCGCCCAAAGGACTGGAGCTGGCGGGGGTCTACGAGCCCAACAGCGCACTCGCCGCGGTCGACCGTATGGCGGAGGGTGTTGGGGTGGGATCCGAAGATGTGGCGATCGACCTCGGGGGGCGGATCTATGCCGGCTACGAGGACGGCCGCATCGTCATGTTTCAACCCGACGGGTCCGAGCCCCAGGTCATGGCGGAGCTCGAGGGTCGCCCGCTCGGCATGCACGTCGACGGTCTGGGTAATCTGTTGGTCTGTGTCAGCCCCGGGGGGCTGTACCACATATCGCCGTTTGGGCAGGTGAAGGTTTTGAGTCGCAGCTTTGGTGGTGTGCCGTTCCTCCTGGCCAACGACGTGGATGTGGGTGCCGATGGAACCGTCTATTTCAGCGACTCATCTTTCGCTTTCAGTGTGGATCAGACGGTGGCCGAGCTCATGGAGCATCGCGCCAGAGGTCGTCTCCTGGCCTACGATCCGGCGACAGGCGAGACACGGATGTTGCTCCACCGTTTGTACTACGCCAACGGCGTCGCCGTGAGCCCCGGCCAGAACTTTCTGCTGATGGTGGAAACCGGAAAGTTTCGGGTGCAGCGACTCTGGTTGGGCGGACCCCGGGCGGGCGAGTCCGAGACCCTGATCGACAACCTACCCGGCTTTCCCGACGGCATCTCCACCGGCGCCGACGGGATCTTCTGGTTGACGCTGGTTTCGCCGCGGAAACCGCTCCTCGAGGCGCTGATGCCCTGGCCTTTTCTGCGCAAGGTTGTGATGCGGCTCCCCGAGCCGTTATTGCCGGCGCCGGGGAGCTACGGCTTTGTGTTGGGACTCAATGCGGAGGGCGAGGTGGTGCACAATCTCCAGGACCCCGGCGGAGCCTTCACCCAGATCAGCAGCGCTCAGGAGGACAAGGGAATGCTCTATCTCGGCAGTCTGGTCGAAGACGCCATCGGCCGCCTCCCCGTCCCAGGACTCCCACGCCCCTAAGCCCCTAAGCCCTCCGACAGCGCCCACTCCGCCGCCCGCCGGGCGTGTATCTCCGTGGTGTCGAAAAGGGGCACCGGGGAGTCCTCGGGTGTGACCAGCAGGGAGATCTCGGTACAGCCCAGAATGATGCCCTCGGCTCCCTCGTCGGCCAGACGCCCGATGACCTGCGCATAGTCGCGGCGAGATCCGGGATCGACGTTACCGAGACAGAGCTCGTCGTAGATCACCCGGTGCACCATCTGCCGGTCCTGGTCGTTGGGGACGATCACCTCGAGCTGGTGACGATCCTCGAGACGGCCACGGTAGAACTCCTCTTCCATGGTGAAGCGGGTGCCGAGAAGACCTATCCGTTTCAATCCCGTTCGC
>CALILB010000378.1 GCA_938016625.1 uncultured bacterium
TAGTCGGAGGAGACCGATATGGAAATTCGCGTTAAGCGCTCCGAATTCCTCAATGAGCTTGCACCCATGCAGGGCATCGTGGAGCGACGGACGACAATTCCGGTCCTCTCACACATTCTTCTGCGTGGTGAAGGCGACAAAGTCCACCTGGCGGCCACGGACCTCGATGTCTCGCTGACATCCTGGTGCGGCGCTGAGGTAAAAGGGAGCGGCGGGATAGCCGTCCAGGCGAGAAAATTCCTTGAGATCATCCGTGCGGTGGTGGGTGACGAGGTCGAGCTCGTCCTCGAGGACGAAAAGCGGCTGAGCATTGTTGCCGGCAAGTCTCGTTTCAAGATAAACGGGCTGTCGCCGGAGGACTTTCCGACCCTTCCCGATGTCAAGGGCGAGGAGGCCACGGCGATACCGTTCTCGCTGATCAAGCGGATGATCGGCAAGGTCATCTTTGCCGTCTCGACAGAGGAGTCTCGGTTTCAGCTCAATGGGGCCCTGATGAAGCTCAAAGAGGGAGCGATGGAGCTGGTGGCGACCGATGGTCACCGACTCGCGCTGGTCGAGAATGCGCTCGAATCGGGAAAGGATGGAGACGGGGTTTTGGTACCGCGAAAGGCGCTCCAGGAGCTCCTCAGGTTCGAGGGTGATGGAGATGTGACCTTTCGCCGCAGCGAGCACCACCTGTCGTTCGAGATCGGTCACAGAGAGCTGATCTGCCGCATCCTCGAAGGTACATTCCCCGACTACGACCGGGTCATTGCCAAGGACAACGACAAAAAGGCCATCTTCGATCGCAAGAACCTCAGTGAAGCGATCCAGCGTGTCGCGCTGCTGACCGGAGATCGTGCACGGGCGGTGAGATTTCAGTTCGAGACCGGACGATTGACGATCTCCGCAGCCAACCCTGACCTGGGGGAGGCGGTCGAGGAGGTCACCTGTGAGTACGCAGGTCGCGAGATTCGGCTAGGGCTCAACCCGGACTACATGCATTCATTTCTAGCGGCGGTCGAGACCGAGAAAGTCCACCTGGCGCTCAAGGACGAAAACACCCAGTGCATCGGTTTGCCCGTAGACGGAGGGGACGAGCGCTACCTCTGCGTCATCATGCCGATGCGCATCTGAGCGCTGGAGCGCCAGCCCCCACCGGAAGCGAACACCCGTTGCTGGCTCAGCTCACCTGTCGTTCGTTTCGTAATCTCAGCGACGCAGATTGGCATCCGGGAGCGGGGTGTCATCTCCTGCTGGGTGCCAACGGCGCCGGCAAGACCAGTCTGCTGGAAGCGATCTACCTGCTGGTAACCACCAGGAGCTTTCGCACCTCCCAACTCGAGGATTGTGTTCGCTGGGGCGGAGCTGGGTTTCACCTGGAGGGAGAGATCGAGGGCACCGAGAGGGTGTCGCTCGCGGTCGGCCGGGAGCCGGGGGGGGGACGCTACCGGTCGATAAACGGCACCAGCGCCCCGCTGGCGAGCCACCTGGGGGTACAACCGACGGTCAGCTGGACGGCGGCAGATCACGAGATCTTGTCGGGGCTGCCGGCCCACCGGCGGCGGTTCCTCGACCAGGGGGTCGTGGGGCTCAAACCGGCGGCGCTGGCGGTGCTGGCTCGCTACCGTCGCGCGTTGGGCCAGAAGCGAGAGCTGCTGAGCCAGGGAGGCCGGGGATTGGCCCCCTGGAACGAGGTGCTGGCGGAGACCATCACCGAGCTCGTGGGTCTGCGCCAGCACTACGTCGAGCTCTTGCAGACAGAGCTGCGGCAGACGGTGGCGGATACCGGCGAGGAGCTGCCTGCAATCGATATCCGCTACCGACCGTCGGTGGCGGCCGATGGCGGAGCCGAGGTGGTGCTGGCGCGGCTGGCCGAGGCAGGGGAGCGAGAACGAGAGGAGAAGCGGGCGCTTCTCGGCCCCCACCGCGACGACCTGGTCGTGCTTTGGAGAAACCGACCGATCCGCCGAGTGGCGTCGGCGGGAGAGCGAAAGCTGGTTGGCCTGGTACTGACCATCGCCCGCGGCAGGTTGCTGGAGGGGGCCCGGCGGCCACCCATTTACCTTCTGGACGACGCCGACGCCGAGCTCGATCGGGGGCGATTGGAGCTGCTCTGGCCGCTCGTCGCCGGGGCACCACAGGTCTTCGTCAGCTCCAATCGACCGGTGGTCTGGGAGGGCATCGAAGGGGCCACCAGGTGGTCGGTGAAGGGGGGAGAAGTGGGCCCCGAGCAACGATCTGCACGAGGACCGGAAACACCGGCGTAAGTTGCTCATAAATAAAGACTTACAGTTTGATTTTTGAGTCCGGCCGTGATAGTGTTTGGGTAGTAAAAGGGCTCACCTGGGAACCCCGAGCTGGACTCCGGAGAGAGGACCAGGGCGAGGGCCCGAAGCGGCCCCACAACGGGCCGCGAAAGCCGAAGTCTCATCGGTATACAGAGCGAGAAAGGGAGGTAGAAAGTTGGCTACCCCTGAACGAGATTACACCGCCGACAGCATCAAGGTTCTCAAGGGTCTGGAGGCGGTCCGCAAGCGCCCGGGGATGTACATCGGCGATACCGATGACGGCTCGGGGCTCCACCACATGGTGTTCGAGCTCGTCGACAATTCGATCGACGAGGCACAGGCCGGACACTGCGACAAGATCATTGTCACGGTCCACATCGACAACTCGGTCACCGTCGAGGATGACGGCCGCGGCATCCCTGTTGACATCCACAAGGGGGAGGGCAGGTCGGCGGCCGAGGTCATCATGACGGAGCTCCACTCGGGCGGAAAGTTCGACAACAACTCCTACAAGGTGTCCGGGGGGCTCCACGGTGTCGGTGTATCGGTCGTTAATGCTCTGTCGGAGACCCTGGAGCTCGAGATCAAACGAGACGGCGAGGTCTGGTACCAGAACTTTCAGCGCGGCCAGGCGGAGGAGCCGATCAAGGCCATCGGCAAGACCAAGAAGTCCGGTACCAAGGTCCGGTTCTACCCGGACGCTCAGACCTTCAGCATGCTCGAGTTCAACTACGAGACGCTGTCGCAGCGCCTCCGGGAGTTGGCCTTCCTCAACAAAGGGGTACGGATCCAACTGCTCGACGAGCGCAGCGACAAAAAGGTCGAGTTCTCCTACGCCGGCGGCATTCAGAGCTTTGTCGAGCACCTCAACAGGAACAAGACGGCGCTGCACAAGAAGCCGATCCACCTCGAAGATGTGCGCGATGACGGCAGCGGCGGGGAGACGGTGGAAATCGCGCTGCAGTGGAACGACGGCTACCAGGAACAGATCTACTGCTTTACCAACACCATCAACAACCGCGATGGCGGTACCCACCTGGTGGGATTCAAGTCGGCGCTTACCAGG
>CALILB010000379.1 GCA_938016625.1 uncultured bacterium
TGGCTCATGTTCGGAGTCGATCCGGCGGTGGGTACCCTGCCGGTCGAGGTCTTCTGGCTCTTTCAGGCTGTTTTTGCCGGCACCGCGGCGACTATTGTCTCCGGCGCCATGGCCGAGCGGATGCGCTTTGTCGCGTATCTGACTTACTCTTTCCTGCTCACCGCATTCATCTACCCGGTGGTGGGGCATTGGGTCTGGGGTGGCGGCTGGCTGGCGCGTCTCGACTTTCACGACTTCGCCGGTTCGACCGTCGTCCACGCCGTGGGTGGCATCGCCGCTCTCGTGGGTGCTTGGATGCTCGGGCCACGCATCGGCCGGTTCAAGGAGGACGGCACGCCACGTGTCATCAGCGGTCACAACCTGCCGCTGGTGATGATCGGGGTCTTCATCCTCTGGTTCGGCTGGTACGGCTTCAACGCCGGTTCGACACTGGGAATGGGCGAGCCGGGCGTTGTCGCCAGGATCGCGATGAACACAACATTGGCGCCGGCGATGGGGGCGATCGCGGCGATGTTGACCGCCTGGGTCAAGTATGGGAAGCCCGACCTCACCATAGCCCTCAATGGCGCGCTGGCAGGACTGGTGGGTATCACCGCGCCCTGCGCCGTGGTCAGCCCCGGGGCCTCGATCTGGATCGGCTTCGTCGCCGGAGTGATCGTCGTCTACGGCATCGAGTGGTTGAACCGGATAAAGGTCGACGATGTTGTCGGTGCCTTCCCGGTGCACGGCCTGTGTGGAATCTGGGGAACCCTGGCAGTGGGTCTCTTCGGGCAAGCGATGCTGGGAGCACCCAACGACGGTCTCTTCTACGGCGGTGGCGCCGGGCAGCTGGGGATCCAATCGCTCGGGGTCATCGCCTGTATGGGCTTTACCGCCATCGCCATGTGGGTCGTGTTCAAGGCTATCGATGCCGTGATCGGGCTGCGGGTGTCGAAGGAGACCGAGCTACGGGGACTCGATCACGACGAACACGGGATGGAGTCTTACGGTGGCTTCGTGATCTTCACCACCGAGTGACCGGGGAGCGAATAAGCCATGAAGCAAGTCGTTGTCTATCTTCGTCCCGAGCAGTTGCCGGCGGTCAAACAGGCGCTCTACGAGGCCGAGATCCGTCACCTGACGGCAATCTCGGTCCTCGGCACGGCGCCGAAAACGGAGCAGCAGATGTACAGAGGTGTCGAACGCGAGGTGGAGCTATTCCGCCGGATGCGGGTCGAAGTCAACGTCCAAGACGCCATGCTGGAGACCACCATCGACGCCATCAGCCGGGGTGCGATGGAGAGCGGTGGCTTTGGCAAGATCTTCATCACCGAGCTCCACGACGTCGTCAAGATCTGGACGGGTGAGCGCGGAACCCGGGCGCTCTAGCGGGGCATATCGATGGCTCGGAAATACCAGGTCACCGCTCTGGACGTGCTCAAGCAGATCAAAGAGCACGACATCAAGTTTCTAGACCTCAAGTTCGTCGATCTGTTCGGCACCCTCCAGCACCTGACGGTGCCCACCGAGGTCGTCGACGAGGATACCTTCCGGCACGGCGTCGGTTTCGACGGCTCTTCGGTCCGCGGCTTCCAAAAGATCAACGAGAGCGACATGCTGCTGATGCCGGATCCGAACTCGATGTTTCGCGATCCCTTTTTCGACGACCCGGCGCTCTCGGTCTTCTGCGACGTCATCGATCCCGACGGCTACAAACCCTACTCGCGAGACCCGCGTGGTGTCGCGCGCCGCGCCGAAAAGCTCATCCGCTCGCTCGGGATCGCCGATACGGCCTACTTTGGTCCGGAGCTCGAGTTTTTTGTCTTCGATGACGTCAGCTTCGACCAGGCTACCCAGCACGGCTACTACTTCTTGAACAGCAAGGCCGCGTTCTGGAGCACCGGTGGCAAGGAAGGGCCGAGCCTGGGTCACCAGGCGGCGCGCAAGGAGGCCTACTTTGCCGCTCCGCCCGTGGATCAGTACAACAACCTGCGCTCGAAGATCTCGGACGTACTGACGCTGGCGGGCATTGAGCCCGAGCTCCACCACCACGAGGTCGGCGCCGCGGGGCAGTGTGAGATCGGCTTCCGCTTTGGCCCGCTGCTGCTGCAGGCCGACAGCGCCATCAAGTACAAGTACGTGGTCAAGAACGTCGTCGACCGCTACGGCAAGACGGTCACCTTTATGCCCAAGCCGCTGCTGCAGGAGAACGGCTCGGGGATGCACGTCAATGTGAGCCTGTCGAAGGGCGACACGAACCTCTTCTATCGCTCCGGCGGTTACGCGGATCTGAGCGAGACGGCGATTCATTTCATCGGTGGTCTGCTCCACCATGCGCCGGCGCTGTGTGCCTTTTGCGCGCCGACCACCAACTCTTATCGACGGCTGGTGCCCGGTTACGAGGCGCCGATGAATCTCGTCTACTCACAACGAAACCGCAGTGCCTGTATCCGGGTACCGATGATGGCCAGCTCGCCAAAGGCCAAGCGCATCGAGTTCCGCACCCCCGACCCTTCGGCAAACCCCTACCTGGCTTTTGCCTCGATTCTGCTGGCCGGTCTCGACGGAATCCGCAACGAGATCCAGCCACCGGATCCGATCGACGAGGACATCTACGAGCTGGCCGAGACCGAAAGAGGGGCGGCCATCGCGCGGACGCCGGGCTCGTTGGAGGAGTCCATTGACGCCCTGGAGAGAGATCACGAGTTTCTCGTCCGGGACGATGTTTTTACCTCCGACGTGATCGAGAACTACATCGACTTCAAACGGGAGCACGAGATCGAGTTCGTGCAACTGAGGCCCCATCCGGGCGAGTTCACCCTCTATTTCAATGTCTAGGTGAAACGATTCGAGGCCAAAAAGGACGGTAGTCATGGATCAAGCGCAGATGATAGGAATAGCACTCGGACTGGGAGGCGCAGCCCTGTTGCTCCTGCTGGCCTTCATCAAGACCCACATCGTCATCAGCCAGCCAAACGAGGTGGTCATTCTCTCGGGCCGCCAGCGCCGCCTACCGGACGGCCGCAAGGTCGGCTACAGAATCATCCGCGGTGGCCGCGGTTTCCGCTGGCCGTTCTTGGAGTCGGTCACACGCCTGCCGGTCACCACTCGGGCGATCGATGTTCATCTATCGAAGGCCCTCAGCGCCGGCATGATCCCAATCACCGTCGAGGGGCGAGCCAACGTCAAGCTCGCCGGTAGCGAGGAGGAGGGGTTGGAGAGCGCTGTGGAGCGATTCCTGGGCAAGGGCGACGATGCCGTGGACAGAACCGCCCAGCAGGTCCTGGAGGGTGCGTTGCGCGGTGTCGTGGCGACGGTGAGTCCCGAAGAGGCCAATGCCCAGCGGCTCCAGCTCGCCCAGCAGGCCGCCGATCACGCTCGCGAGGATCTCAGCCGGCTCGGTATCGTGCTCGATTTCTTTCAGATCCAGAGCATCTCGGATGACCAGGGTTATCTCGAGTCCATCGGCCGCAAACGGAACGCGCAAGTCCAGCGAGACGCCAAAATCGCCGAGGCCAGGGCGGACGCCGAATCGCGCCAGGTGTCGGCGGAGCAGAAACTCGTCGGCCGCGAGGCCGAGATCGAGGCTGAAAAGGTCATCGTCAAACACGAGAACGAGCTCGCCGTGGAGAAGGCGGATCTCCAGGCCGAGACGAATCGCTCCCAGCAGAGAGCCGAGGTGGCGGGCAAGGTCGCACGTGTCGAGGAGGAGATCGACCTCGAGACCAAACGAGTCGAGCTGAGCACCAAACGCCACGAGGCCGACACCGTGATACCCGCGCGTGCCCACCGGGAAGCGCAAGAGCTCGAAGCGCAGGGCAAAGCGGCCAGAATCCTTGAAGACGGCAAGGCCACCGCCCAGGCCGTGGAGCTGATGCGCGAGCAATGGCAGGATGGCGACACCCATGACCTCTTTCTGATCCAGATGCTGCCCGAGTTGCTCGACAAGGTCACCCGGGTGGTGGCCGACAACTTGCGGGTCGAAAAGCTCACCATCCTCGACGGAGGCAACGGCGAGGGCCTTCCCACTTATGTCAAGAACATCGCCAACAGCGCCGTGGTCATGCTCGAGCAGGTGAAAAACGCCACCGGTATCGATATGGAGAAACTGGCGAAGGGCGGGAGCCAGGAAAAGGACGCAAAGATCCCTAAGGACCTCGGTTGAGGCGCGAGCCCGAGCCACCTTCTGGCCTTCTCATCGGCCGCGAGGCGAGAACCCCACTCGATTCCGCAGGCGGGATAAGATTCGAGTCTCTCGGGCGTGAGGAGGGCCTTGTCGAGCCGAGGCTTTTATATGCCTCGCCGGCAGGATTAGTCCGAGGTGATCTCAGATGACGATACGAGCAAAGATCCTGATCATCCTCTCCACGGTAGCCATCGTGTCGGCGGGAATAAGCTCGCTTCTCGGCTACCGAACCGCCCGCAAGGCTCTGGAGAGACAGTCCTTCGACAAGCTCACCGCGGTGCGGGAGATGAAGGCCAGCCAGGTGGAGGACTACTTCCAGCAGATCGTCGACCAGATCGTGACCTTCTCCAGAGATCGGATGACAGTAGACGCCATGAGGGCGTTCAGTGCAGAGTTCTCGAACCTCGAGAGCCAGGTGGGATGGGACGAGCAGGCAACCGAAGAGGCAGAGCTCGAGCTTCGCTTGTACTACCAAGAGGAGTTCTTGCCTCGACTCGAGCAGAACCTCGAAAGTCCAGCCACCCTTTCCAGCTTTTGGCCGAATGACCGCGAGAGCCGGATACTCCAATATCAGTTCATCGCCGCCAATCCGTTCGACACCGGCTCTAAATCCAGTCTCGAGGAGCCCGCGGAAAAGAGCGCCTACAGTCGCGCTCATAAGCTGTATCATCCGATCTTTCGGGACTACCTCGAGAGATTCGGCTTCTACGACATCTTTCTGGTCGACCTAGAAACCGGGCACATCGTCTACTCGGTATTCAAGGAGGTGGACTTCGGGACATCGTTGTTAAGCGGTCCTTACCGGGAGACGAATCTTGCTCGGGCGTTTCAGGCTGCCCGCCAGGCCGCCGCGCAGGATTTTGTGCTGTTGGTCGACTTCGAGCCCTATCACCCCTCCTACGGCGGTCAGGCTTCGTTCATTGCCTCGCCGATCTACGACGGCCCCGAGAAGGTCGGAGTCCTGGTCTTCCAGATGCCCGTCGATCGGATCAACGACATCATGACCAGCAAGCACGAGTGGTCACGGGTGGGTCTGGGCGAGAGCGGAGAGACCTATATTGTCGGCTCGGACTACAAGATCCGAAATCAGTCGCGCTTTCTGATCGAGGACAAGGAAAACTACCTAAAGTTGATCGCGAGCATCGGTACTCCGGACTCGATCATAAAGGCCATCGCCAACCTCGATAGCTCCATCGGTCTTCAGGAGGTGCAGACCGAAGGCACTCGGGCTGCACTAGGTGGGGAAACCGGTACGAAGATCTTTCCCGATTATCGTGGTGTCCCCGTACTCTCATCGTTCATGCCGCTCGACATTAGGGATGTCGATTGGGTGATCATGAGCGAGATCGACGAGGCCGAAGCGTTCGAGCCTGCCAGGACACTGAGGAACCGGGTTTTGATCTGGCTGGCGGTTCTGATCGGCGCGAGTGTCGTCGCTGCCATGGTCTTCTCCAAGGGTCTGACCCGGCGACTCGAGGCGCTTTCTGAGACAGCAGCCCAACTTGCCGACGGCTTCCTCTATGTGGAGGTCGACACCAGCGGCCGAGACGAGATAGCCGATCTCTCCAAGAGCTTCGAGACCATGCGGCAGTCTCTTGTCGAGCTGGTGGAGAAGCAGGAGGCCGAGATCGACGCTCTGTCGACACCGCTGATCCCGCTACTGGACGACGTCGTGGCCATGCCTCTCGTCGGCGAGCTCGATTCCAAGCGGATCGAGAAGGCCAGGCAGACTCTCGTCGAAGGTCTGCATGCCAGGGGGGCGAAGGCGGCGCTTCTCGATTTGACCGGTGTTCCTAGCCTCGACACCGGGAGCGCCGAAGCGCTTCTGGGAGCTGCCAAGGCGGCCCAGCTCTTGGGAGCGAAGGTCGTCATCACCGGTATGCGATCGGAGGTCGCTGCCAGCGTTGCAGATCTCGGCCTCCACCTCGACGGAGTCGCCACCGAGCGCTCGCTACAGAGCGGTATCTCTTTCATTATGAACGAGATAGGCGCTGCCAAGATGAAAAACCACTTGCAAGCTGGTGAGGAGGAAGACGAATGAACAGAACCTCAGGATCGGCCGGGGAGGGCGGAAACATGGCTGCTCTCCTCGAGCTCTACCGAATCTCCGAGGACGATCTGGACCGCGTAAGGGAATTCGCCAAGATGGCCGGATCGGGATTGGAGGGTTTGATTGGCCAATGGTACGAGTGGCTCCAGAACTTGCCGGAGTACGACCACTTCTTTTCCGAGCCCGAGACTCTGGAACGCGTCAAACGTCTTCAGCAGGACTACTGGGCAACGTTTCTAGCGGCGCAAATGGACGATTCCTACCTCGAGACTCGGAGGCAGGTGGGGGAGACACACGCTCGGATCGGACTTTCGCTGAACACTTACTTTGCCGGGATGGACATGATGCTCGAGCTCTTCACTAGAGCCGTTCACAAGGCTGATTTGAAGGACGGGGCAAAGTTGAACATGCAGGAGTCGGTTACCAAGATGCTCCATCTCGACACCTCCATCGTTGTCGATACCTACAACCACATGGTCGAGGAGACGCTGACGGCCCAGGCAAAGTCGCTGATGGAGATGTCCACTCCGGTGACCCAGATCTGGAGCGGGATTCTCTTGCTGCCGATCGTTGGGATCATCGACTCGAAGCGCGCCCGCGACATCATGAATGCCACGCTGGCCAAGATCGGAGAGACCCAGGCACGGATATTCATTCTGGACATCAGTGGCGTGGGAGTGGTGGATACGGCGGTGGCCAATCACCTGATCAAGATCACTCGGGCTACCCGATTGATGGGTTGTGACTGCACTATCTCCGGGGTGTCACCATCGATTGCGCAGACCATTGTCGATCTCGGTATAGACGTTGGCAGGATCAAGACCACATCGACGATGAAAGACGCTCTGGCCGACGCCTTCCAACGTGTCGGTATGGAGATCACCCAGGCGAGCTGAGAAGATGGCCGGCGGCAGTGGCTCGAGGATCCCCCTTCAGGTGTCGCGGCAGTGCGTCGTGGCCTCGATCCAGCTCGATCTGACCGCGGAGGTACTCCGACAGTTCCGCGCCGACCTGCTCGGGCTGCTGCACGACTCCGGATGCAGCGGCGTCATACTCGACGTCTCGGGTGTCCAGATCATGGATTTTGAAGACTTCGAGGCGTTGCGACGGACCATGGCCATGGCGGCCCTCATGGGGGCCCAGACGATCGTCTCCGGTCTCAGGGCGGGTGTCGTCTCGTCGTTGGTCGAGCTGGGTGCCGACACCGAGGATATTGTCGCCACGCTCGATCTGGACGATGCCTTTCGCGTCATGGATGAGCTGCGCTCGGCGGCTCGCGATGAGCTCGAGGAGGAGGACAACCGTGAGCAGTCGGTCGGTCCGCTTGCAGATCCGGTCTGAGCCGGACGCGATGCGGCCGGTGATGGAGGCCACTCGCAGAGCCCGCCAGATAGGCTTTGGACCTCAGGAGGCCCAGGCGATCTCCACAGCGGTGTCAGAGCTCGCGAGGAACATCTTGAAGTATGCGAGTACTGGAGAGGTGATCATCGAGGAGACGCAAAGCGGGCGGCGTAAGGGCCTTCAAATCACTGCGCGCGACCGCGGTCCGGGCATCGCCGATGTCGAGTCCGCCATGCGGGATCATTTCAGCTCGGGGGGAACCCTCGGTCTGGGTCTGCCGGGTGTCAAGCGGATGATGGATGAGTTCGAGATCGATTCCGCACCCGGCCGCGGCACCCGAGTCGTGATTCGCAAGTGGCTAGGGCCCCACGGTGATCTTGGAAGGTCCCGTCTCCGCGAGGCCTTGAAGAGATCGGGGGAGGGGCGGACCGGCGGCCAGATCAGCAGTGGCGCACTCACAAGCGGCGAGACCAAGGCTGCGGCCGGAGTCGACTGCGCGTTTTTCATTCGCCCCTGCCGAGGAGAGCGCGTCAGCGGTGACGCAGCCGTCATCGAGCAGCGCGAAGGCTTTATCTTCGCTGCCCTCATCGATGCCTTGGGTCATGGGCCTTCCGCCCACCGGATCGCCGTGCAGGGAGCGGCTTACCTGAAAGAGTCGTGGACTTCAGATGTCCTTGCCACCCTCCATGGGCTCCACGATGCACTTCGCGGCACCGAGGGGGCCGCTGCAGGGCTCTGTGTGCTGGAGGTCGCTACGAGCACGGTGCGTTATGCGGGCGTCGGAAACACGGTTATCCGCAGCTTCGGCTCGCGAGAGGAGCGTCTCTACTCAGCGGCCGGCACCCTGGGCCATCAGATGCGCACCCCCAAGGAGCAACGTCTGGTGGTCACTCCCGGCGATGTCCTCATGCTCTACTCTGACGGCATCAAGGAACGGTTCGAGCTGGACGATTATCCACAGCTCAGGTATCAGAAATCACGCACCATCGCGAAGACCGTAGTGGAGCGATTCGGCAAGGACCACGACGACGCCGGCTGCGTGGTATTGAGAATCGAATCATGATTCCCCTCGGAAGCATTGCTATCAGACAATCGGCGTCGATTCTCGAAGCCCGAAACAAGATCCGGACAGTGGCCGAGACGGTTCTGCATGATGCTGTGGGCGCCACTCGCGTAGCCACGGCGACTTCGGAGATAGCCCGGCTCCTGCTGCGCGAAGGAAACGATTCCCGCATTGATGTGGGCCTCGACATCCAAGCTCGAGCCCGTTGGCTGGTGATCGATTTCATCGGCCATCAATCGCTGTCCGGGGTGAACGAACTGGCGGGATTATTCGACGAGGTCGACGGACCCTATGATGTCAGCGGCGAGAACCTCGTCCGGGGCCTGGTGTCGCTTCCAGGTAGCGGCTTGCCCGACGAGGGATCGATCGCCACACTCCGGTCGGTGGTGGAAAAGAAGGGCCGGGACGAGCTGATCGCCGAAATCCAGATCAAGAACGTCGAGCTGCAGGATTCACTGGACAACTTGAGACGGGAGCGGTCGGCCAAGGAGCGGATGGAGAGCGAGCTCAACATCGGCCGCGAGATCCAGATGAGCATGCTGCCGCTCTCCTTCCCCGCCTTCCCAGACCGTACCGACTTCGACGTCCATGCTTCTCTCTATCCCGCGCGTGAGGTCGGCGGTGACTTCTACGATCTGTTTCTGATCGACAACCAGCATTTCTGCTTCTGTGTCGGCGACGTGTCGGGGAAGGGAGTGCCGGCGGCGCTCTTCATGGCGGTGACCAAGACCCTGATCAAGTCGCGAGCCGCGAACGACCTCTCGCCGGCGAGCATCTTGAGCCACGTCAACACTGAGTTGAGTCATCGCAACGAATCCTGCATGTTCGTGACCATATTCCTGGCCATCCTCGATCTCGAGATCGGTGAAATGGTCTACACCAATGCCGGACATAATCCACCTTACGTCAAGCGTGCCGATGGCAGTCTCCTGCGCCTCGATAGCCGGCATGGTCCGATCGTCGGTGCCGCAGAGGGTCTGGCCTATCGAGAGGACAGGGAAGGCCTCAGTCCCGGAGACCTCGTTTTTCTTTACACGGATGGGGTTACGGAGGCCATGAACGAGGAAAGTCAGCTCTATACCGAAGACAGACTCAAAGGGCTTCTCTCGAATCACCCTTGCAGCTCGGTCGAGGAATCGGTCCGGGTCAGCGTGGATGACGTGTGGGATTTTCAGGGCGAGGCCGAACAGGCCGATGATATTACGGTAATGACCGTGTCCTACTCCGGGCCGAGTGAAGATGTGGAGTCGAACCGACTCGAGCTGAGAGCTGTTAATCGACTCGAAGAGATCGCTCGTGTCAATGAGAGCTTCAACCAGTTCGCCCGGGAGCATGGGATACCGGATGCGATCAGACGGAAGATCAATCTCGTCTTCGATGAGCTGCTCAACAACATCATCTCCTACGCCTACGGGGACGATGACGAGCATCTCATGGAGATCGTCATCTCATTGGTGAACGGTCGCCTCGTCACCACGATTAGCGACGATGGTCGGGCTTTCAATCCCTTCGAAAGCGAAGCTCCGGATACCGGACTCTCGGTCGATGAACGTCCCATCGGAGGTCTGGGTGTACACCTCGTGCGAAGTGTGATGGACACGGTGAAATACGAGCGGCACGGCAGGAGAAACGTCGTGACCCTGGAAAAGATCGTCGAGCAGTAAAGCAAGAGGGATCAAACATGTATTCAAAAGAGGTGTGGCTATGAAAATGGAAACCACTGCGGTGGACTCGGTTACGGTTGTACGCTGCGAGGGCAATCTCGACACCAACACCTCGGTCGAGGCCCAGGACACCTTGAACCAGCTCATGGATGATGGGGCCGCCAAGATATTGATCGATTTCGAAAAGGTCGATTTCGTCAGCAGTGCCGGACTCCGGATACTGCTCGCTAGTGCAAAGCGCCTGAGCTCATCCGGAGGTGGTCTACGCATCACCGGCCTCAACGACGTCGTCAACGAGGTCTTCGAGATTTCGGGCTTCAGCACGATCCTCGACGTTTTCGCCTCGGAGGAAGAGGCGCTCCAGGGCTTCTGAGGGGTACCTGCCTCCTCGAAGACTCTCGACGACGCATCCAGTGTTCAGAAAGCTCTCCAGGTGCCGGTGTCCTGAGAAAGCACCACCACGATGACGATCAGTGAGAGCTCGCGGCTCCGGACCGGATGGGATCTGCTGATCCTGGTGCTGGTTCTTCTAAGCTGTCTGCTGGTTCCTTTTCAGATCGCTTTCCGGCATCAGGTGAACCTCGCAGGGTCGGTTCTTCTCTATTTGATCGACCTCTTCTTTCTGCTGGACATCTTTCTCAACTTCCACACCACCTTCCGGCGCCAGGGTGCCGAGGTCACCGATCCCGGTGAGATAGCCCGGCACTACCTCGGAACCCTCTTTCTCGTCGATCTGCTGGCGGCGTTACCGTTCGATGCCCTCCTGCTCCCGTGGAGAGGCGTCGAGATCGGCGGAGTCTCGGTCGTCCTGCTGGCGAGGCTGCTGCGCCTGCTCCGCGTCGTCCGCCTGTTTGCCATCCTCAGACGGTGGCAGCGACAGAATTGGACCAACGCAGGTTTCTTGCGCATCGCCAAGCTAGCGGCAGTCATTCTCCTCCTGACCCACTGGATCGCCTGTGCCTGGTTTCTGATTCCTTACATGGAAGGTTTTCCCGAGGACTCGTGGGTCGTGACCGAGGGAATCGATGAGGCGGAACCGGTGTCGCAGTATGTCCGCTCTCTCTACTGGGCCATCGTCACCATGACGAGTGTGGGTTACGGGGACATCACACCGGTCCGCAATACCGAGTATCTCTTCACCATGCTGGCCATCGCGGTGGGCGCCTCGATCTACGCCTTTGTCATCGGCAACATCGCATCGCTGCTCAGCAATCTCGATCGCGCCAAAGCGAGCTTCTGGAACCGGGCGGAGACGGCCAATCAGTACCTCCGCAGCCGGCGCGCCCCGTCCAGACTGAGCGAGCACATTCGGGACTACTACGAGTACGTGTGGGAGAGGTACCGGGGGATGAGCGAGCAGGAGCTCTTTGGCGATCTTCCGGGTCCGGTGAGGCTCGAGATTCTCCTCCACCTGACTCGAGATCTGCTGGAGCAGGTGCCACTGTTCCGCCACTGCACCCCGGCACTCCGCAACGCGTTGCTCATGGCGTTGAGGCCACAGGTCTTCGGACCGGACGGATACATAGTCAGGGAGGGGGAGGTCGGGAACGAGATCGTCTTCATCAGCCGGGGTACGGTGGAGATCCTTACTGAAGAAAGAAAGAAGTCCCACGGCAACCTGGGCAGTGGCGAGTACTTCGGCGATCTGTCGATGCTGCTGGGGGAGCGGCGAACGGCGTCGGTGCGGGCAGTGACATACTGTGACGTGTTCGTTCTGGCGCGAGAGGACTTCGACAGGATCAAGAGCGAGTACGAGGAGTTCAAGGAGATTCTGAAGACCATCTCCTCGGAAAAGTCGGAGCGCCTGTCTGCGCTTGTTCTGGACGGCGTGGTCCTCTAGACGATCGAGAATCGATGAGCACGATCATCATCGGCGACGGTCTGACCCGCGAGGTTCTGAGCCCCGAGCTTCCCTACCGGGAATCGAGGCAAAACATCGGACAGGCGGAAGTCACGCGGCTGCTGGGCAGAGGCAGGAGCTTCGGCGAGGGTCCGCTGCCTCTATTCCTGCGGCGGGCGGTAGAGGACGGAGATGATGGTGGAGGTGGGGGAGTCATCTTCTTGGCCACCCTCCCCGACTCCGAAGTCGACGGAAAACCTTCCGGGGAGTCACCCGGCCCCGAGGTTTTCGTCGATCCGCTACAGGATCTGGCTAGGCAGGTGAGAGTTGTTTCCACCTCGACGGATTCCCTTCCCTGGCAGGAGCTCATGACCACGATCGAGGCGCTTGGTGGCTCCGAGGAGGCTCGCCTGAGCTCGGAACAGGGTGAGCTCCGATTCCTGGTGGTCGGTTGTCACACCGAGCAACGAATCATGGCGATTGCTTCATTTCTCAAGAATGTCCTCGGGTACGAGCGCGTCGGTGTGGCTTCTCATCTAGTGGGTAGCGCCACACCAGCCGGTCATTTCGCGGCGCTGAGGCATAATCTGCCCGGCGCCGGCGTCGAAGTCATCCTCGACCTGGAAGAGGCCGCAACTTTCGCAGGGCTCGACCCTGCGCCGTTCGGACCCCTCGGCTACCGCCCCTGTGCTCTGGAGCTGCCCGACGAAGAGACATCGCTCGCCGCGGAACAGAGGCGCATCGTCGAGCTTCTCTGTCTGCACTGGACGAGGGCCCGCCTGCGACCGCTGGCCGGGGGCTTCAGCGGCAGCCTGCTGCTGTTGGCGGATGGATGGAAAGGCGAGGCCCGGACCGAGCCCCTGGTCCTCAAGATCGATGCCTTCTCGCAGATGCGGCGTGAGTTGGATGGGTACCACCTGGTCAAGGACTTCTTTGGCAAGCATGTGCCCACTTTCTCCTATCCAGTGGCGGATGGCGACCTCATCGGCGTCGGGATGGAGCTGGCGGCCATGGAGGGGCGGCCGCGGACACTCCAGGATGCTTTCGAGGAGGCCGAGGACGAGGAGAGCCTGGGTCGTTTTATGCGCCAGCTGGACAAATCCCTGGTTCTCCTTTCCGAGAAGCTCTATAGCAACACCCGGGAGGAATCCGGGGTCGTGCCTTACCGTGTGTTCGGTCTCCATGCCAAAAAGCAACAGAAATGGCTGCGGCAGAACGGCGAGCTGACCCTCTCCTACCTCGAGACCGAGCTGCAAAACGAAGCGAAGCCCAACCCTCAGCAACTGGCAAAACTTCTCGGGGTAGTCGCCTCGAACGAGGACAGCGTCGACAGCGAAGTCTGCCTCAGCCATGGCGACCTGAACTTTGCCAACGTCATCTGCGACCAGGCCGACAACATCTGGTTTATCGATTGGACACACAGCGGCTACGCCCCGGTCGAGCTCGATTTCGCCAAGCTGGAGTCGGATGCCAAGTTCGTGATGAGCAAGGAATTCGAACCCGAGGACCTACAACGGCTCAAGAAGCTTGAGGAGTATCTAGCCTCACACCGTCTACCCGCCGACGCCAATTCGCTCCCTGAAAGCCTGAAGTTCGCCAAGTGGGACCTGCGATTTCGCAAGATTCTCGGGGCCGTCAGACGAATCCGCGAGACCTGCTTTTCCCTCAAGGAGACCGACGACTGGCTGGTCTACCGGATCGCCCTCTTGCGCTACGCCCTGCACACGCTCAGCTTCGACAAACGCCGAGACCGAGGCGAGTGCGAGCCAACACAGCTCATGCAGGCTCTCTATTCGGTGGAATGCCTGATCTTCGATCTCGTGGCCGACGACTTTCATCTGAAGACCCGGGGAGAGCGGCCACCCGTCTATCCGCCTCGGCTCAGAGTTTCCATCGACGAGGCGCCGTGGATGTTGGACAGCCCCGGCTACGATCCTCCCTTCTACGTCGATCCCTCGGTCACCCAGAACGAGCGGGACGGCGGCGCGGGCGGCTGGGCCGATCCGGGGGACTTCGAGCAGGTCAAGGAAGAGCCGAGGATCCAGGCGGCCAAGTTCAAAGACGACAGCGGCAAACCGCTCAACCCCCGGGGCCGAACCGGAATCGCGGGTCGTGGACTGCTCGGGCTGTGGGGCCCCAACCTTTCGGTGGCCGTCAACCTGGTGCGCACCAACGAGGCGACCGGGGAGTTGGAGATTCTCCTGGGGAACAAGGAGGGGGGGCAGGATCTGGAGCTTCCCAAGGGGTTTGTCCTGCCGGGCGAGGAGCCCGACGAGGCGGTGGCTCGGGTGCTCGAGAGCGAGACCGGGTGGCGACCCTCGGGCCTCGATTCGGAAGTGGTTTTCGAGGGCTACACCTACGATCCCCGGGAGACCGACAATGCCTGGGTCGAGAGCCGGGTATCCTTGATCGTGGCCGGCAGTGACCTGCGGCGCAGCACCTTTCGACCGGGTGGCGAGTTCGACGAGGTCAAGTGGTGGCCGCTCGAGGCCGAGACCATTAACCGGGTCCCCTCCGGCCAGGCCCGCTTCGTCAGAGAGTCTCTCACCCGGCTGATGGAGGCGGGCCACCTGGACAAAGCCACGGCCGAGAATCTGCTGACCGCTACAGGGTGATTGTCGATGTCGCTGACCCCCACCGAGAGAGCATGTCTCGAAGCCTTTCGACAAGGTGCCGATCCGGTGCGGACTAGGGATCCGGGCAGGATGGAAGAGTGGCTCGGATTCGGTCTCCGTCTGCTGCTGGAGGCGGGCGCGAAGATCCGAGAGGGTCGCGCCAAGATCGACGAGGGCGAGGTCGAGCTCAAGAGTGATGGGTCCCCCGTCACTAGTATCGAGGAGGAGATCGAGCGGCTATTGGTAGAACGCCTCACGGTCTTTACCGAGAACATTGCGATGGTGGGTGAGGAGACCGGTGGAGCTCTGCCGGAGTCGGGATTTGCGGTGGCGATCGATCCGATCGACGGCACCTGGGCCTTTGTCAACGGCACCGAGACCTACACCACCACCCTCGCCTTCTTCCATGACCGTGAGCCCTTTCTGGGCATGGTCTCCAACCCCGCTACAGGCGAGATCGGGTATGCCCTCAACGAGGAGGCCTCGCGCCTTCTTCAGCTCTCCCTCTATGGCGAAGCAGATGCCGCCTGTTCTTTGCCACGGGCGGGAGCGGAGGCCGCGCCACCCTGCCTACTTGTCAATGTCCATCCGAGCAGCCAAGGTGGAGCCCTGGCCGCGGCACTCCACGAGGCATGGTCGCGGGGTGAGGTCGACATGGTGCGCTCACCCGGCGGCTCGCCGGCCTGGGCGCTGCTCGAAGCCGCCAAGGGCGACTTCGTCTATGTCAATCAGTGGACGAAGAGGCCGGCGGACGTCTACGACCTGGCTGCCGGTGTCCTGCTCGTGCGGCGGGCCGGCGGTGAGGTCACGGATCTGGAAGGGCAGCCGATCGACATGCTTCGCCACCAGGGTCCCTTTGTCGCCTCGATCGACCAGCCTTCCAGAAAAAAGGTAATCGAGCTGGTCGGCCGGGTGGTGAGCAGCTAGCCGGCTACCGCCTCTCGTCGTACTTAGAAGTCAGTTCGAAGGAATAGATCGCAGGGTCGATTAGCTGTTGCGGCGCAACAGCATGACAGTGATGTCGTCCTCCTGGGGAGCCGATCCGCTGTGGTCGTCGACGCTGCGGAGAATCTCCTGAATCACCTCGGCGCACGACAGGTGACCGGTCTTCTGGAGGATCTTCATCACGGGCTCTTTCTCGAGCTCCTCGTCCTCGGCGTTCCGCGCCTCGAAGACTCCATCGGTGATCAGAGCCAGGGTGTCCCCGGGCTCGAGATCGACAGCCGTTGGTGCGAGAACCTCCTGCATTGGAAACATGCCCAGTGGAACACAGGTCGGGTCGAGTAACTGGAACTCATCAACGGCTGCCCGGTAGAGGATGAGTGGTCCCTGACCTGCCGCATGGTACCGAAGCTGGTGCCCTTCGGAATCGAGGTGTCCGATGAAGGCTGTGACGAATCGGCCAGCGGGCAGATCCTCCGTGAGCTGGTCGTTGATGTTCTTCAGCAACTGCTCGAGATCGATTCCCAGTCGGACGGCCAGCCGGAGCATCGAGCGGACCTGGGTAACGCTGAGGGCGGGTCCGATTCCGTGTCCCGTGGCATCCGCCAGAAGCATCATCAGATTGCCTGTCGGCGAAGCGATCAGGTCGAACGAGTCGCCGCTCGTTTGCTCCGCTGGGCGGTTCAACCCAGCCACGTCGTAGCCCGGTATCTGTGGCATCTCTTCGGGAAGGGTGCGCTGTTGGATGTCCCTGGCGACGCCGAGCTCACTTTCCAGATGAGCCTTGGCCAGACTGTCCTCGTGATATTGCGCGTTGCTGATGGACAACGATGCGAAGTGCGTAAGCTCTTTCAGTAGGAGTCGATCGCTGTCATCGATTGCCGCATTCTCGTTGAGGTAGATCTGCAGCACACCGATGGTCGCCTTCGACTCGTCACAGAGCGACAGCGAGACGATAGTCCGCGAGCCGTCCTGACTGATCTCTTCGGTCATCTCGCAGTGCTTCGATGCTTCCTCAGCAAGATTTGAGCAGTGCTGCCGCTCAGTGTCGGCCATCTCGCTCGGCCAACGCGAGTGCTCGAGCTCGAGCGTTTCGTCTTCGTCGTTGCACAGGTAGATGCTGCCGCCGATCGCACCCAATTCGCCGGTCGCGATATCGAGAAACGCGTTGAGCACCCGGTCGAGGGTCAGCGACGAGTGAATGCTCTTCGCCGCAGCGATAATCATGGACAGTCGCCAGAGCTTGGTCTCGGCGGTGAGACTCGTCGTTTCGTCCACTACGTCTTTGAGGGATTTTTCCGTCACTGCCCGCCCTCCAATCTAGGTGCCG